>JBGCER010000041.1:0-6612 GCA_045106515.1 Myxococcota bacterium | reverse complement strand
GACGTTCAACCTCGCTCAGGTGGCCATCTACATAGTCGTCGATGTGATCGTGTGGGTTCATCGGTTCAGCTCCTTTCGGAGTAGCGAGCGGGCGCGGGACAGCTGCGACTTGCTGGTTCCCGCTGTGATGGAGAGCGTCTGGGCGATGTCGGAGTGGCGCCAGCCTTCAACGTCGTGAAGGACGAAGACCTGTCGCGCCTTGGGGGGCAGGGTGGCGATGGCGCGCTCCAGATCCATGGAGGCGGAGGGGTCCTTGTGGTGGCCGACCTCGGTGAGGGTGTCGGAGCGGCGCTGGCTCCACGCCGAGCGCTTGTCATCGCACACCACTCGGACCGCGATTCGGTGCAGCCAGGTGGAGAAGGCCGACGCGTGTTTGAAGCCAGAGAGGCTGCGCCACGCCTTGACGAAGGCGCGCTGGGCGAGCTGCTAGGCGGCGTAGACATCGCCTCCCACCAGTCGGGTGGTGAGGCTCAACAAGCGCGGGATGTGTTGGTGATATAGCTGTTCAAACGCGTGTTTATCCCCGTTTTGTGCGCGGCGGACGAGGGCGTCCTCCGCCGCGTTCGGCGATTGGGGGGCGTGGGACACGGCGGAGCTCTCAGCGGCAGGCATCATCGGTGCCCGATGCGCTCTGACACAAGGCCAAGGCGAGGTTGCTGGGTTTGCCCATGGCGATGGCGGTGTCGTACCACTCTCTGGATTCGGTGACGGTGATCACGCGCCACTTTTCGGTGTCTCCATCGTCCACAACACCGTTCTCGGCGTTGGCTTCGGCGAGCTTCTGCCAGCGCTTTCCAGCAGCGCGAGCCCTCATGGACCGCAGCGCCAGGGTTCGGCGCATGTAGTCTTCGCCGGTCCACTGGGTGCGGTTGTCCAGGGCGATTCCGGCCCAAAAGAGAACGGATTCCGTGTGGCCCTTACGTTCGAGGTGCTTGGCGTAGGCGAACGCGATGTTGGCGTCACTGCGCTCGATCTCATCGAGGTGGCGCTTCATGAGACGCGCCCATTCGGCATTGTCGCCCTTGGCGAAGGCGTTGGCGATCTGGATGCGGCTGGTCTTACTGCGCAGGGTCGCCCGGCTCTTGGTGGCCGACGTGATGGCCTCTAGGCAGGCCTGGTCCTCGGCAGTGAGCTTGCCCAGCATGGACTTGCGCTGGTAGTCCGCCGTGGGTCCGCACTCTGTAGGTTCCTTCTTGATAAGCCCTATTTGGGGTGGGGGCGTTGTTGCGGACTCGGGCTCGGGCGCTGTGGTGTGCGCCTGAGGCGGCGGGTTGTTCGGGCGACGGGGTTCGGTCATGCTGGCGGCGGGCCTCACCACGGGCTGCGCAGGCTCGGGCACGATCGGATCGGGTGCCGCCTCGGGCTGGGGCACCATCACGGCGACGCGGGCCTGCACCGGGTACTCGGAGAGCTTGGTGAAGGGGTCGAACGCCGACGTGCCCTTCAACGTGAACCAAGACACCCGCAGGTCGGACGGCATCGGAGCGCCCGTTTCGTCCGGGCTGGGCTCTGGGTCCACCCGGTGTCCAGACACCATGCACCCCACCCATCCATCGGCGCAGGGGCGCTCGGGAAAGAGCGCGTCGAGGTTCCACCCGTCCGCCGCGTTTGCGGGGGTGGAGCCGAGAATGAGGGCGAGCCAGACAAACACGAGGCCTCCGGGACGGACGGGAGTTCATCGGTTGGACGGGCCGCGAGGCCAGAAGGTTGGAACGGGGTCTGAGGTTTGTTGAGATTCGTGAGGTACAGTCCGGCCCCGGCTGGCCGGGTGTGAGGCTCCATGTATGTTCAACGCGGCTTTAAGCGGGGTTCCGACTAAGACTGAACCGCTCAATGACCAGGTCTTGATGTAGCGCGGAGAGCTGTGAAACTTGTATTGCTAGTTGGGTTTTCAGCCCTTGTGTCCGCTTGCGGCTATCGAGACTGTGGCTCGGTGGAGCTGGTCACGACCGATGCCAACACCCAGTACGATCCCGATGGGGATGGCGACGTCGACTTCAGCGAGGCCTGTGGTGTCGATGTTGGGGCCTATGGCTATCACTACCGGGATTGGGATCTGGTGATGATGCTCTTCGACACCAGCCATTGGGACATCGGAGAGGCTTTTGACGTGGTCTACGACTACCTGCCGGTGGCCCAGGTGGTGGTGCGGTGGTCCGATCTGCAGGAGCCGGGCTTTGTCGCAGGCACAGACCGGGTGAGCGGCAGCGCGCTGCACATTGTGAGCGGCGACGCCTTGGATTTTCCGACGGACTTCCCCCTCACCAGCGCCCGCATCGAAGTGATCGAGCCTCCGTCGGAGTTCCGCAGAGGCTCGACGATCTACCAAGATGACGAAGGGTTCCGCGTGCGGCTGGCCTACGACTTCACCTTCGGGGACGAGGCCTCGCGTTACCAAGGCGAAGACTGGATTTTCTTGACTCGCGACGGGATTGTCTACACCGATCTCGAAGACTTTCCCGGTTTGCCACCGGACTATGAGGCTCCCTGATGACAGCCCCTGTAGCGCACCTCCCTGAACATGCCGCGTCGTGGGTGCGAGCGGCCCTCGGTCGGGATCCGCTCGCCGAGACTCACTCCACCTGCTCCACCTGCGCGCTGTGTGAGGGGGGGGGCGACGGGCGCAGGCCACAGGGACGCGTCACGACCACCGCCCAGGTCAAGTGCTGCACCTATCGTCCCGCGCTTCCGAATTACCTTGTTGGGGCCATCCTTAGCGACCAAGAGCAGGGCAGCGAGTTCGGGCATCAAAGCGTGCGCACTCGGATGACGGACTGGCCGGCTGAGCTGAGCCCTTTGGGCTTGTTTCCGGCGGTGTCCGACCCCGCATTCTTGGGAGCGAGCAAGGAGGCTTGTCCGCATTTAGATGAGGGTAAATGCGGAATTTGGAAGCATCGTCACGCGGTCTGTTCCACCTATTTCTGCAAGTTTGAGCGCGGGGCCTCGGGGCAGAAGGCGTGGTTGGCGCTGCGGGCCATGCTCTTGGCGGTCGAGCGGAGCCTGGCGCTGTGGTGCTGCGTCGAAGAGGGGATGCCGCCAGCTGCGTTGTCCTTGGTCGCTGCCCACAGCGAGTCCGTGCCGGGGGTGACCCTGCACCCGTCGGATTCGATGGCGTCGCTCTGGGGCGACCGGGGTTCGGATCCCGAGGCCTTCTTTCGGTCGTGCCACGCGCGGGTGAAAGACCTGAGCTGGGACCAGGTGATCTCCGCGACAGGACCTGCGGTGCGGGCCTTGGCCGCAGCGGCGAAAGCGGAGTTTGATGGCCTTCAGGGGCCGATCCCGAACCGACTGAAGCCCGGCCGGTATGCCGTGACCGCCACCAGCGGCGATGGCGTGCTGGCCGAGACCTACTCGGCGATGGACCCCATCGGCTTGCCCATGTTGCTGCTGTCCGTGCTCCATGTTTTTGATGGGCGCGAGCTCGATGTGGTGCGCCAAGAGCTGCAAGAGCAGCACGGCTTGGGCCTAGACGGAGACTTTTTGAGGGCGCTCGTGGACTTTCGAGTGTTGGTGGCGGCGGACTAAAACCCGGGGGGTTGCGGCGCTCTGCCACCCTGCACCAGTGGAGACCTGCGTTGCTCATTTTGGTGTTTATCCCTGATGAACCCCAGCGTGCTCGAATCGTCGACGCGATTCGCCAGCTCGGATGGACCGCCTGTGGTGCAGGTAGCCCCCAGGATATTCCCAGCGGCCTACGCCCGGACGCTGTGGTGGGAGAGCCGGCGCCGGAGGTGGTGGACGGCATGGGGCATCCGGCGATGGTGAACGGGGAGGGCGACCTGTCGACCACCTTGGCGACCTTGGGCCAGATCCGCTCATCGACGGGGTCGACGCTGAAACTGGGTGATCGAATCGTCGATCTACGCTCCGGAACGGTGGCGGGTCCCGGCCCGCCAACACAGCTCACCACCCGCGAGCACTCTCTGCTCACCTGGCTTGTGGGGCGAGCGGGCAGCGTGGTGTCCAGGTCCGAGCTGCTGGTCCAGGTATGGGGGTACCGCGCCGAGATGACCACGCGCACGGTCGACATCACGATCAAGCGCCTGCGGGACAAGATTGAGGACGACCCATCGACGCCGCAATTTCTCAAGACGCTGCGGGGTGAGGGCTACCGGCTGCACCTGCCCACCGTTTCCGCCCAGGCGGCATCGGGCTGCATTGGCCGTGACGCGGACCTGAGCCGGATCCGCAGTCAGATCGGTCCTGGCCGCACGGTCACTCTGCTTGGCTCTGCCGGGGTCGGGAAGACCCACCTGGCCACGATTATCGCCCAGACCCAGGAGCGTTCGCTGTGGTGCTCTTTGATGGCGGTGAGCCCCGGAGCCGTCGGTCCGGCGGTGGCTGCGGCGTTGGAGCTCCCCGGGAGCCGTGCGGACGCTCCGACTCTCGCTCGCGCGCTACGAAATCGAGGACTAGCTATCTTGATCCTCGATAATATCGAGCATGTGGCTCCCGAGGTAGGGGGGCTCATCGACGGCCTTATGCAGGCCTACCCCGCGCTCTGTGTGCTCACGACCGGCCGTGTCCGATCCCGAGCGCTTGTCGAGACCATCATCCGCTTGGACCCGCTGCAGGCCAACGCGGCCCGCGCCCTGTTTTTGACCAAGGCGCGGGAACGAGTGCCGCAGTACGGAGCCGATGACGACGCTTCGGTCGATCGCCTGGTCAAGATTTTAGGCTGCAATCCGCTCGCCTTGACCCTCGCTAGCGCACGTACGCGGCTCCTGGGGCCCGCCGCGCTGCTTCAGCGCCTCGAGGCCTCGGTCGCATGGCTTCGCCAGCACCGCCCTGACGATCCCAGAACCAGTCTGGCCCACGCCTTGGAGGCGTCGTGGCAGCTGCTGGACCCGCCTGAGCAGCACGCGCTGATCGCGTTGGCGGTCGTGCCGAAGGACTGCACCCTGGAGGCCGCGGAGTTCGTGGTCGGAGACCGGGCCGTCGAGACGATCGACCACCTCCTCGATCACAGTCTGGTGCACTTCGCGGGCGGCCGGTTGTCGCTGCATGTGGGCGTTCGTGAGTTTGCGCTCGCCAAAGGTGGGACACAGGTCTCCAGCTATCGAGATCGACACCACCGGTTCTTTGCCCAGCTAGCAGCGGAGCAGAACGCCGCTGCCTATGGGCGTGGTGGGTGGTCGGCCTTGAAAATTCTGCAGGACGAACGCCAGAATTTGCTCGCCGCGCTGGAGTGGGGCGGCGAGGGGGTCGGAGCGGTGGTCGATGGCATGCTCCACGACTGGGAGCTGCGGGACGTTCCCGAACCTGAGCTCGCTGCCTTGGAGCGAGCGCTGAGCCGAACGGCGGCGCCTGAGGCGCGGTCCAAAATTCTGCAGGGGCTCGCGTGGGTTCGCAGCCACCGTGGCGACCTGCCTGCGGCTCGCGCGCTGATCGACGAGGCTCTAGGTCTGGAGCTGTCGCCGGAGAACCGCCTGTGGTGTCGGTTTAGGGCCGGACAGGTATGCAGTCTTCTCGAAGAGCGCGTGGAGGCTCAAGCGCACTTTGCGGCGTGCCTCGCATCGGGGAACGGCGCCCTGACTGCTCGATGCCATAGCGAGCTCGCCACCATGTGTTTGAATCGACACGATGGAGAGGCCGCGATTGACCACCAAGAGCAGATGCTGCGCATCGCGCGCAGCATCGGCTGTCACCCGCTCGAACAGGCGGCCCGCATTGGAATTGCGGCCGCGACCCTGAGCCAGGGTCGCTACGAGCGCACGCTGGCCGAGTGTCGCGCGGTCGAGGCGAGCCAAACCCATGATAGCGGGAAGGGCACGGTCGCGATCTATACGGGCATTGCCGGAATTGTGAAGTATCGAACTGGGGCCTCTGAAGATGCGATCATCGCGCTGCGCCGGAGCGAGGCCCTCTTCGACAGGTGGGGCTCCGTGGGCCCCCAGGCGAGCAGCTGGTACCACTTGAGCATGGCCCATCAGCAGCTTCGCCAGTGGCATGAAGCATTGGATTGTGCCCTTGAATCCCAGCAACTCGCTCAGGAGGCGGGCGCTGTCCGCAAAGAAGTCAATGCGCTATTTGCGGCCTCGACCGCCTGGCTCGCCTTGGGTGAGGTGCGGGAGGGTGCCGACACCATCGACGAAGCACGCCGCCTCTCCGCCTCCGTCCCAGACCGCTTGAGCCGCCTCGCAGAGCAGACGGCGCAGGTTCGGCTCGCCCAGGGGCGCTGGAGCGAGGTGGACGAGGCGCTTTCCGGCTGCGTAGACGAAGCGGAGACACGCACGCTCAAGGCCATGGCCGCCATCCTCGGCGGCGAAACCAGCACGGCGGCACGGCTTCTGCTCGAAGCGATCGAGGCCAGCGCCACGGCGGAGCACCGGGGCCGCCGTCGAGTCTGGCTCGCGATGGCCCAGACCGCGGATCCATCCGAGGCGCACCGCACGTTGGACTTGGCTGCCACCGATCTCCGGTCGGGCTGGGCGCCGCTGCATCAAGACTTGCTCGAGATGGTGCGTGCCCGGCTCGATGGACGCCCGCTTCCGGAGCCGACCAGCGTCGAGACCCGACTGCTGTGGAGCCAAAAAGAAACTTAAAAAGTCGACTTTCCTTTGTATCAGCCAGTGGTTCACGCCGTTACACGACGGACTGCGAGCGGGCTCC
>JBGCER010000040.1:0-3992 GCA_045106515.1 Myxococcota bacterium | reverse complement strand
CGGGAATCAGGTTTTTAGTGTGCATGATGTAGACGGCGATGGAGAGTCGGAGCTGTGGCTGCGGGAAGACTGGGGTCTGGTGAGTGTGGTGCGAAAGTCAGCGTTGGGTCCCGTATTAGAGCGGGCCATGCAGGTGTCGTTCTCCTTGGAAGGAGCGCCGTGGTTCGCATCCGGCGTCGATCGGGCAGACGCGCTGTGGTTTTCCAACAATGGCGACCTGTGTTGGACGCCCTAGCGCTCAGCGCTTCATTGGATCCGTTAACAGTTGCGGCCGTCGACCCACTTGATTCACGCGCAGGAAGGGTTGGTGCCGTGTTCGCGGTTGACCAACGACCGCTTGCACGCCTATAAGGACGGCTGTCTTGTATGCGGCCGACCCGTCAGCGACGGCTGACCCTCACGCGGTCTGGCCCTGGAGCGACTCATGAACTTCCGCCTCACTCCCCTCGCCCTTGTACTCGCCGCGGGTTGCGCGCCTCAAAACGCCTCCATCGTCGAGGGCTCGTACACCATGTTCATGTCGAACTCCACGACACAGGTGTTCATCGAGGACCGGATTCGGGTCGACAACTTCGAAGACAAGTGGGTCATCGACTGCTTGGGCCGTGACGAACGCGCGGAAGGCGCCATCGACAACTGCCGCGACTCTGGCGGAGTCAACGTGCCGGTAGAAGGCGCGGACCGCGGCATCGCTCACGAAACCTGGATCGAGCGCGACGTCTTCACCGCCGTTCACGAGCCCCTCGATCCGTGGCGCGGCGAAGCGATCATGACCAGCGAAGACGACCTTCAGCTCACCTTCCACCACCGCCTTCCGAACGGCGACTTCCGCTTCGCGGTGGTCGTTGACCCGGCCTTCCAGCCGCGCACCTGTGTGGAAGATGAATCAGGGAACCTGAGCAACGAGCCTATCGATGGTGACTGGGTGGCCGAGTACACCAAGTCCATGACCCAGGGCAACTACGACGGTGGTGAGTCCCTGTGGACCGGCCGAAGCAACGAAGGAACCTTGTTCCTGTTGAACGCCACTACCTTCCAGTTTAACCCAGATTCGACCGACAACATCTGGGTCCTGCCCTTCTACATGGAAGCGGGCTACGCCGCCGCACGCTGGGGACCCGAGTCCATGAGCTACCAAGGCGCGCGCTGGGCCCAGCCGAGCGCCTACACCGCCTACGCTGACGGAGACCGCAACGGTCCTCCCACCTCCAGCGTCTTTTACGAGCGCTTCGATCCCAATCAGTTCCAGGGTGAGTTCGAGCCCAAGCTCCGTGCAGATCCAGACTTCAAGGCCCTGTACGAGAAGATCGAAAAGACGGCTCGCGAGACTCAGGAAGACATCTCGGCGCTCTACGCGCCTGGAATCGAGGTGCCGGACTATACGCCGGCCGTCCCGTCCGAGGCTTGGCGTCGTCCCGACGGAACCGATGCGGGCTTCGATGGCTGGGGTGGCATGTACCACTCCTACGTCCGCTTCGACCAAGACCGCGATCTGCTCAAGGCCGGCGAGCGCCTTTCGGGTGAGTTCAAGCTGTACTTCTTCGGCGACAATAGCCAGTCTCGATTGCTCGTCGAAGGTCAGTTCGAGACCGGCCGCGTCAAGAACGACACCTGGGTCACGCCCAACGTTCAAGAAGAGAAGCTCGAAGAGTCGGGCTTGACCCTTTGTGGTGGCGAAGCCGAAGCCGAGTAGGGTTCGACCGCAGCCTCTACTTGGGCTCCAGGACCATCACCAGCTTTAAGCTCGTGGACTGAAGGGGCTTGCCGCTGTAGCCCGACGCTTCGTGGACCACGCGGAAGCCGGCCCAGTCGATGAGCGCGCGCAGTTCCTGTGGATAGAACATGCGTAAGAAGAGTTCGATCGTGAATTCTTCGCCGGCCTGATCCCGGTAGATGTACCGCACGGTGTGCACCTGGGTCATGGCGTCGTAGCTGCCGCTCTCCCAGGACCTGAGCGCCTGTCCGGTTCGCGGGTCGATGAAGTCGCGCTCGTCATGCCGCGCATCGGGGTCGCGAGCGTAGAGCGTGGGGTCGGGCAGGTAGCAGTCGAAGGCGAATCGTCCGCCTGGGGTCAGGGCGGCCCGGGCGCAGGCCAGCATGGAGAGTACGTCGTGGTGGCTCTCACAGTGGTGTAGAGCGTTGAAGGGCAGCATCACCAGCGGGTAGCGGTCCTCGACTTGAAAGTGGCAGAAGTCGCCTTGGGCCCAGGTGACGTGCTGCTGGACGCTCTTCGGCTCCAGCGACAGCTTCTGCTCCAAGTCGTCGAGCATGCTCTGGGCCAGATCGATGCCATGAACCCGGGTGCCGGTTCGCGCAATAGGTAGGGTGACTCTACCATTTCCGCACCCAAGCTCCAAGACGGCCCCACCACACTCTGCCGCCATCCGGGCATAGTAGGCAGCGTCGTCGACTTGGTGGGCATACTCCAGGTCGTACAGGGATGGGTCGCGGTACAGGTCGTCTTTGGCCATGATCACCGCGATAACCCTATGCTCTCATCTTGTGCCGCTGGATACTCATGCGCTTGTTCGTCTTGCTCGCTCTGATTGGCTGCTCCGGAGCGCCGCCCTTGACAGAGTTGCCAAAGCCACCCGCCGAAGATGTGCCTGGGGAGCCAGGAAAACGCCATCAGGCACAGGTGGCGTCGTCCGCTGAACAGCTCTCCGCCCAGCCGTGGTCTGCGGCGTGGCCGCATGCTCAGGGCAGCGTGGTGGCGACGGCAAGCGGGCGGTTGCTCGCGGCTGGAGGAACTCGGCCGGTGGTGGAGTCCAAGCCGTGTGGGTCCGAGATGTGGGTCCCGGGCGCGGCCGTCTTGCGCCTTCCAGACGGGGAACCTCTGTCCTTCCTCAAGGCGCCCATGGTGACGGCCGCGGTGGTAGAGCGCGCATCGTGGAGGCTCGCGGATGTGATCGGGGAGCGCAAGGGCATTCAGCCCGGCATCGAGACGCCCGATCCGGCCATCCATCAGGGGATCCGGGTCCGATCGGTCCTGAAGGTCCGCCGAAAGGGTCCGCCGTGGCAGGTTGTGGTTGGGGAGCGGGAGAACACCGTCATTGTCGCGTTGGCCGATAAAGAAGCAGAGACACTCATCGCTGGCGTCCTGCTGGAGCGCTCCGACGGGGAGCCGGTATCGCTGGCCCAGGTGCCGCCGGCGGACTTGGACGGAGATGGCGAGCAAGAGCTGGTCGTCTACGGCGACGGGCCCACCGGTGGCCTGCGCGCGGTGCTGCGGGTGGACTTGCTCGACGGCGGGCTGAGCGTGCTGTCGTTCGAAGAACGCGGGCCTGTGAGCTGCCCTTAGTCGTCACCGACCGGTGCACTCTTTGTAGGCTTGCTGCACGCGGGGATCTCGAACGCCGCGCTCCATGGCCGTGAAGAGCAAGGGCATGGCCTCGCCGCAGCGCTTGTTCTCCCACAGCAACACCGCGGCGGCCACCATGGCGCGGGGGTCTTGCGGCGTCCGGTTCGCCTGGTCTTTCCAGGCCGCGACCGCGCCATCCACGTTGTCGAGCTTCTGGTAGGCCCGACCGATCCACAGGTCCACATCCGAGGCTTCGGTGCCGGCCTTCTTAGACGAGTTTAGGGCTTCAATGCCGGCTTCAGGATCATCGAGCTGCACCCGGGCTAGGCCGAGCATGTAGTAGAGGTAGGGGTCGGCGCCCACGACTTCGAGCCCGGTCTCACAGGCGGCAGCGACCTCCATCGGCCGCTCCATGATGCCCAGGATGTGCACCACATGACGGTGCCAGCGACCATCTCGCGGGTACTTGGTGGCCAGACCACGCGCGGTCTGCAGGGCCTCGGGCAATTTGCCCATGTCTCGTTGCAGGGCCACCAGGTTGTTCCACGCCAGCGGGTGTTCAGGCGTGCGCTCGACCACTTGGGTCAAGGCCGCCAGCGCGCCCTCTTCATCGTTCTTTCGCCACCGCAAGCTGCCCAGACCGAACCAGGCGTCGACCAGGTCGGGGTCTTCTTTGACCAGGGCTTCGAAC
>JBGCER010000039.1:0-8056 GCA_045106515.1 Myxococcota bacterium | reverse complement strand
TACACCTTGGAAGCGGGCGTTCGTGACCTAGAGCGGAAGGTCGCCAAGATCTGCCGAAAGGTGGCGCGGCGCGTGGTGACCAAGGGCCGCGAAGAGGGCGTGAAGGTCACGACGGGCAACTTGAGCAAGGTCATGGGTCCCGCTCAGTTCGAAGTCGACATGAACGACGAAGCCGAGGCGGTCGGCCTGATCAAGGGGTTGGCCGTCAACCAAGTGGGTGGGTCGGTCCTCGACATCGAGGTCGCCTGCATTCCGGGCAAGGGCAAACTGTCGATCACCGGGCGTCCCGGCGAGGTCATGAAGGAGTCCAGCAGCGCCGTGTTCACCTATGTGCGCTCGCGGACCGAGGCGCTGGGACTGGACGCGGACTTCCACGAGACGACCGACTTCCATATCCACTACCCGGGCCTGCCCAGCGGTGTGGAGGGGCCCAGCGCGGGCATCGCGATGGCCACGGCCATGGTCAGCGCCCTGACGGGCATTCCGGCCCGGCTGGACACGGCCATGACTGGGGAGCTGTCCCTTCGGGGTCGGGTCTTGAAGATCGGCGGACTCAAAGAGAAGCTACTGGCGGCTCACCGGGCGGGCATCACCCGGGTGCTGATCCCCGCAAAGAACAAGAAAGACCTAGAGGATTTGCCGGACTACGTGCTGGAAAGCCTCGAGGTCATCCCCGTCGACCACATGGATCGCGTGCTCAAAGAGGCCCTGGCGCCTCAGGCCACGACCAAGCTGTTCGGCCCCTTCGGCGTCGCCGATGCGTCCCAAGACGAAGACCCCGAGGCGGGCCCCAGCGAGTCCGCGCCGGCCTCCTGAGAGAGTCCTGTAAAAGGGGGGGCCGAAGATCGAGTTCTTTTGCCCCACAACGGACGGCCTCAAAAAGTCGTGATCGCGTCCTTGACGCCATGGGAGGGGGGCAGTAAAAGGCGGGAGCCTGAACCGGCAAGGTTTGGGCGGATAGCTCAATGGGAGAGCTCTGGTTTTACACACCAGTGGTTGCAGGTTCGATTCCTGTTCCGCCCATGAGTCGTCTAGTTAGGGGCGGTAGTTAAGTTGGTTATAACGCCGGCCTGTCACGCCGGAGGTCGCGAGTTCGAGTCTCGTCCGTCCCGCCATCTAGAGCGCCCACCCGCACGTCGGGTGGGCGCTTTTCCTTTCTGCGCAATACGCCGGGTGCGGCGGAGGATGCATGCGCATACGGCCCTCAGCTGCTCTGTGGATCTCGGGCGGCACCATTACGTTACTACTGGCGTTAACCCCTGCCTTTGCGGCATCGGGCAATCGTAGACCCAGCGATGCGGAGCGCGGCGAAGAGCTGTACGACCGCCACTGCATGGCCTGCCACGGCGCCGATGGCCGCGGCCAAGGCCCCGCCACGCCGGACCTCGTGCAGCCCGTGCCCTCCATGGAGGGCGTGGTGACCAAGGCCAGCGTCAATGGCCAGGTGCCCACCGTCCTCACGGGCAAGGGCCTGATGCCTGGGTTTGAGGCATCGTTTGACCGCTATGATGCCCGCCGCGTGCTGCGTCACTTGGCCAAGGTCGCTGGGGCCCCGCCTACGCCGCCAGAGCCCGCCCCCGCGGAGGCAGAGACCCCTGCCGACTCGGACGCGCAGGCGGACTCGGACGCCCCCGCGACGGATGCGCCGGCGACCGATCCCCCCGCGGCCACGGACGCCCCGTGATCCCAGCCGCGGCAGAACAAGGCAGCTGGTTTGGTGCGTGGTTCCTTGGTTTGCTCCAAGGGCTCACCGAGTTCCTACCCGTGTCTTCGTCGGGTCACCTGGTGCTGTTCCAACGCTTCATCCCCGTGTCTGGGGATCACGTTCTGTTCGACCTGGTGCTGCACTTGGGCACCCTTCTGCCTGTGCTGTGGTTCTACCGCCGAGACGTGGGCGAGATGATCGCCGCCCCCTTCGTGGGCGAAGGGTCCGTGCTGGAGCGGGACGGGGTGAAGCTCGCGGGCCTGCTGGTCTTGGCCACCGTGCCCACCGCGCTCATCGGTATCGCCTTCAAAGATCTCTTCGAGGTCTGGTTCAGCACCCCCGCAGTGCTGGTCGTGACCTTCGCCATCACGGGCGGGCTGCTCTTTGGCTCTCGGTTCTTGAATGGCACACGGGGCCTCGCAGGCATGACCTGGTGGCACGCGCTTGTGCTGGGGCTGGCACAAGGGCTGGCCATCACTCCGGGCATCTCCCGCTCGGGCACCACCATCGTGGTGGCCATGATGTTGGGCCTGTCCCCCGTCTTTGCCGCTCGATTCTCGTTTTTGATGAGCGTGCCGGTCATTCTGGGCGCGGTTGTGCTCAAGCTCAAAGATGCGGACGTGGCCACCTTGGACGTGCCGGCCCTCACTATCGGCGGGCTGACCGCCATGGCCAGCGGGTACGCCGCGCTGGTGCTGTTGGTGCTGATCTTGAAGAACCGGCGGTTGTCGACCTTCGCCTATTACTGCTGGGGCGCTGCGGTGGTGGCGGGGATTGTGGCGTTCGGGTTGGGTTGACCCGTCTGTCCCGGCCGTATAGGACCCGTGAGCCTGAAGGGGTATAGCTCAGTTGGTAGAGCAGCTGATTCCAAATCAGCAGGTCCCGGGTTCAAGTCCTGGTGCCCCTGCACCCTTAAAAGTGTAGCTTTAAAGCGGATCGTCGACGATAGTTGGCGGTCCGCTTTTTGGGTTGGGGTTCCCGCGGCGGGTGGTATCAAGCCTTCTTGTCCGCCTGGACCCGGATGAACTCGGGCAGGTAGCTCGGGGTGCACCCCTTGGGCACGACCTGGTCCTTGTACAGCCCCGTTCGCGTCCCGAGGGCTTCGCAGCGGGCTCGGTGCTCTGGCTGGTAGACGCCGATCCAGCCTGCAGTGAAGTTCATCATGGCCTGCACGATGGGCTCCTCCTCTGCCATGCGCGCATCGAGGGCGTCGAGCAGGTGTTCGGTGTTGTTGTGCCCGGTCTTGCCTGTCCACCGCAGGCGGGACTGGTAGTACCAAAAGGTGCGTCGCTGCAGGGCCACCGGGCTGTGCTCCCACGACGCGATCATGCGCTTGCCCTGTGCCGACTTCGTCAGCTGGTTCGCCATCAACCATTCCATGATGCGGGTGCGGCTCGCGCTTTCGGGGTGGGTGAGCATGTCGGCACACAGCGTGTCCACGAGCGCCTGATCGATCCGCCCCTTGTCTAGGATCAGTACGGCGAGCAGGCGGCTGTGCAGGTGGCCCGTCGACCACAGCTCCGAGCCCAGGTCGTGGTCCTTCTTGACGGCCTTGGCGAGCTTCTTGATCGTGCCTGCCGCGGTCTTCACTGGCGCAACCTGCTCGTGCAGGTCTCGTGCCTTGGAGGAAAGCGCCATCGAGTCACTCCTTGTGGTGCGGGTGGGTCATCCGCAGGTCCTTATTTACCGCGTCTGCGCACGGTCAGTGGCAGCCCGCCCTTGGGCGCGAGGGTCACCCCCGCGTCGGTGTTCACCACCTGGCCTGGACTCGCTTCGAATCGGACGTTGCGCGCGATCGTGGCGAGCAGCAGCCGCAGCTCCATCTTGGCGAAGCCTGCGCCGATGCACATGCGGGGTCCTCCGCCAAAGGGCAGGTAGGCCTCTCGCTTTTTGAGGGGCGACAGGAAGCGCTCGGGGCGGAAGGCCATGGGTTCGTCCCACCACCGGGGATCGTGGTGGGCGTGCCAGACCCAGCCGATGACCTGGCTGCCTGCGGCGATCGGAAAACCGCCGAGCTCGGTGTCCACCCGGGCGACCCGCGGCACCGCAAAGGCCGGCGGGTACCGGCGCAGGGTTTCGGCGATGACGGCGTCGGTGTAGGGAAGCTCGGTGTCGCCGTCGGGCAGCCCGTGTCCGAGGACCTCGTCGAGCTCCGCATGCAGGCGCGCCTCGACCTCTGGATGCGTCGCCAGCAGCCACCACGTCCAGGACAGGGCGTGAGAGGTGGTGTCGTGTCCCGCCAAAAAGAGGGTCACGAGCTGGTCTCGGATCTGGGCGCCATCCATGCCGACGTCGATGAGCATGGACAATAGGTCCTCTCGCAGCCCTTCGGTCCGTCGCGTCTGTACCAAATCGTCGATGATACGGTGTAAATCGGACAAGGCGCGTCGAGCCGCCGAGCGCTGTGGCGTCGGAACCCAGCTGGGCATGATCGTGCCTCGGCCGGCCCGACGGAGGTTGCCCATGGTGCGGGCGATGACGTCGGTCTCGTCGTTGACCTCGTGATCGAAGAGGGATCGGACGACGATATTCAGAGTGAGCCCCATCATGATCGCGCTCACGTCAACCTGGGCCCCGTCCTGCCAGGACACGCGCTCGGCGTGGTCCACCATGGTCTGCGCATAGCCGGCGATCGCCTTTCGATGAAAGCGCGGATTCATGAGCTTTCGCGCCTTCTTCCAGGTTTCTCCATCGGCTGTGAGCAGGCCATCGCCGAGGATGGGCACCAGACGATCGTTGGCCCCTCCGCGCTTCTGCATGTCTTTGTGCCGCGTCACCAGCAGCTCATGCAGATGGTCCGGGTGCTGGGTGGCATAGAGGTGGCCCCCGCCCGTCTCGTGCAGGTGGTACAGATCGCCATGGGCCGCAAAGCGACCACCGATGAATGCGATGGGGTCCTTGAATAGGGCGCCGTACACCTTGGCCATCTGCAGGACCTGCCAGCGGCGCAGGCGCTCGGGACCGGGTGGGTAGGTCATCATGGGGGAACGGTTAACCTGCACTGATTCCGCCGCGTACCTAGTCCCCCGCAGACTCGACCTTCACCGCTGCGGCCTGTGGACAGCCGATGCTGGGGGGAGACTCGGCGTTTCCAGACCCCTTTTTCTCGGCCTGCGCGTCCAGCCATGGCTGGTAGTACTTGCGGAAGAAGGTGTCGCGGGAGTCGTTGTAGGACGAGATTCCGCCGATCGCGTGCAGGGCCCGGATATAGTAGTAGGGAAGGTCGATCTGCCACCATTTGTACCCGGTGCGTGCGCTGCGGGCGAAGAGGTGGTGATTGCTGTGCCACTCGCCGGCCACCATGCCCGGCCACAGCTGGTTGATCGACTGGTCTCGGGTGCTGAAGTCTTGGCCTTCGCGTCGCTGGTCTTTGCCGGCGCCGTGAGCTCCGTAGTTGAAGGTGCGCACCCCGACGGCCCACACACAGACGCTGCCAAAAATGACGCTGACGAGCGACATACCGCCGGCCATGTATAGGACGGTGAACCAGAACGCCCAGTTTGCGGCCTTGTGGGTCCACAGGTGCAGCGGATTCGCGATGCTGCCCCACCGCTGGTATTGGGCGTAGCTATTCATGCGAATGCCGGTGTGCTCGACGTAGGCGCAGGCCTTGCCATAGTCGGCTTCCGACAGATCATGGGCGATGGGCTGGTGGAGCGCATCGGCTAGAAAGCAATAGAGAAAGCCGGCTTCGGGATGGTATGGATCGCCGGGTTTGTCCGATCGGGCGTGATGCACGAAGTGCGAGACGATGTAGGTCTCTTCGGGCAGGGCCTTGATGACGATGTTCCGAGTGAGGAATCGCCAGATCGGGTGACTGAAGGTGTAGGCTTGGTGGGTGCCGAAGCGGTGGTACCAGACGGTGCCGTGGCTGCCCATGCCGATCATGCCGTACACGAAGCCTACGAAGAGCAGCGGCCACGTGAAGTGCCAGCCGAAGAACGCGACCAAGAAGGGCGCGGTCAAGATGGGGGTGGACCAGCTGGTGAGCACGATCCACTGCTTGCGCGACTTCAACACGTTGAACCGCTGCGCGAAGAGCGTGAGCATCTGCATTGTGGATGGACGAACTAGATTTCCATCGTCGTCCTTCCACCCGTAGGGCGGAGGGCGCAGGACCACATCGACGTGTGCCATTTGGGGGTTCCTCGTCGTCCGGTTCGCTGGCCCGTTGGCCATCTAGGAAGCACACAGCGCGACGAGGTGGGATGATGCCCAGGCGCAGATGTAGCACAGCACGGGCACACCCACGCCTTAGTTGTGGGTCGGACTCACGGATTCGGTGGTGTGGGGCGCATGTCGGGGCGAAGAGGGATGCATACTCACACGCCGGGTGTGTGGAGACGAAGGGGCGGCATGGGCGGGGTCAGGCTGGTGAATCGGATGCATGAGCCCGCCACGATCGAAGAGGAACGAGCCAAGCGCGTCCGTCGCCGCAGCAGGCAGTGGCGAGCCTTACCGTTCGACCCGACGCCCACCGCGAACGGTACGCCAGCCGAAAACTGGGTTCGTTTGGAGCGTCTCCGGCGCACGGCGTGCGAAATGCGTGGTGTCCGCTTTCCGGAACCCTCGACGCAGGAGGAGCGGAAAAATTGGCCGTGGTCCTTGATTAATGGCTGAAGCTAGCCTGACTGCTGACTTCATCGACTTGTTTGTCTGCTTGAGTGACGCTGGCGCCCAACACCTATTGGTGGGTGGGTATGCGATGAACGCCTATGGCGTAGTGCGAGCCACTGAAGATCTGGATGTGTTCGTGGGCCGGGCCCCAGAGAACTTGGAGAAGGTCATTGAAGCGCTGCGGATGTTCGGTTCTCCTCCTGCCCCATCCATTCATGAGCTTCGGCGAGCACGCGCCGTACCCGCAGGATTCCGATTCGGGCGGCCTCCCGTCCGCGTTGGTGTGCTGACGGCGATCGCGGGTGTGGAGACGTTGCAGGCGATTTGGGCGGGGCGCACCGTCATTGAGGTCAGTGGAGTGCAGATCCCGGTGATCGGGATCGAAGCGCTCCGAGCCAACAAGAAGGCTGCTGGCCGGTTGAAAGATCTGGCCGATGTACAGGCCTTAGACGCTCTGTACGGGTCATCGTCCTAGAGCACCCACGTCTCGCCGTGGGCCGTGCCCGACGCGTCGAGCGCGGCCACGAGGCCTGGGATGTGTGTTGTTGCGAGCGCTGACGGGAGCGTGGGCGCCGGCCCCCTACGGTATGATGAGGTTAAACAAGTGTTTACGGCAGACATGCCGCTGATCCAGCGCCGTCATCTGTGGAGTCGTGTGCGTGAGTGACGCGGGCGCTGCGCACCTCTGGGTGGCTGGGTGTGGGAGGAACGCCCTACAGCACGCCAACAACCCCGAATAAGACTCGGCCGCTAAAGCCCAGGTTCCTTGAGTCTTCGATGCCCTCGCCCACGACCTCGCGTCGGGTGACGCTGCCCCTCACCAGGTGCACGCCTACCGTCACGGCGCAGCGCGGCGTGAGCCAGTGATCGAGGGCAACGCCCGAATGAACGGCGGCGGAACCGATTTGCCGGATCTCCTCTTGCGGAACGATGGACTGCACCCCTGGCAGGGCCTGCACGCGGCTGCGGCTCACGGTCCCGTCGATACCGATGGTCCAAAGTAGATCTTGGCGGTCGCTCTGCACGATCGGCCATCGGAGGTTCGCACCGACATGCCCGGTGCGGGTCGACGACCGGGTTTCGATGTCGCCCAAAGTGCCAAACTCCGACTGGAGCCGGGACCAGGTGGGAGCCCCGCCGATCTGCACGTCGACAGAGATGGCGTTGGGCCACCTGAGGCGGGCAACGCCCAATAGCAGTCCATTGGTCCGCATTGTGAGGCCCAACGCGCCGACGGTCTTGGCGGGCTTCAATGGCCGTGTGGCGTCATCGGCGGCCGGCACAGACGGCTCGGCGGCCATGGCCCAGGTTCCAAGAATCGCGATGAGCAGCCACATCGTTCTCCCGCCTCCTACGAATCCAGAATCAGCCTAACCGGGGCGAGACGTCTGCGGCGCAGGGTCGGTGGGGTCTATGGGCATCCTGCGAAAGGTGCTGAAAGGCGCGGTAAGGGACGAAAAGACGCTGCAGGGTGACATGCAGGTGTCGACGCCGTTGACGGCGCGGCACCCCTTCCATTCTTCGTTTTGGAGCTACCATGCGATCCCTATCTGTTGTTTGCGTGCTATCTGCCCTGCTTTTGACCGCTTGCGGGGGCGAGGGCACCCCCGGTCCTGCGGGACCCGCGGGACCTGCCGGCGTGGCGGGTCCCGCGGGTCCCGCCGGTGATGCGGGGGCGCAGGGCCTTCGGGGTCCAGCCGGTGACATGGGCGATGAAGGCCCCGAAGGCGACGC
>JBGCER010000038.1:0-4085 GCA_045106515.1 Myxococcota bacterium | reverse complement strand
CCGCCGCCGTAGCCGCCACCGCCGCCGCCGCCGCCACGGTAACCACCGCCGCCGCCACGACCGCCGCCGCCGCCGCCGCCGCGACGATCCTGGGCCTCGTTGACCCGAATCGTGCGGCCGTCGAGGGAGCTACCGTCGAGAGCTTGGATAGCAGACTGTGCGTCCGCTTCTTGGTTGTAAGTCACGAAACCGAAGCCGCGAGAGCGACCCGTTTCACGGTCCAGGATGACCTTGGCCTCGGAAACCTCGCCGAAGCGAGAGAAGGCGTCGTGTAGTCCAGAGTCATCAGTGGCCCATGCCAAGCCGCCGACGAATAGCTTATTGCCCATTTTCTTTTCTCTTTCTCTAAGGGTGCCCGCATTTGCCGAGACACCCGGTGTGCAGACCGATGGCGTCTGCTTCCCCGGAGGATCGGAGTGACCCTCCTCTCGATTTGGCGAACCAAAGCGCCACGAACACCTATGCCGAGCGCACCTAGCCCGCCATGCAAATCCATTGGATCGGCCCGATCGCGCACACCCCGCTTGACGGGGCACAGACCTGTGTCTACTTCGCGCCGCCTTGGGGTAGACACCGCAACGTCCACCCAACTTCACCACCCAAGCCGATGGGAAGACACCACCATGACCACGTTCCGACCCCTCTACGATCGCGTGCTGGTCAAGCGCGTCGAAGCTGAAACCAAGACATCTGGCGGACTTTTCCTGCCTGAATCCGCCAAAGAGAAGCCCCAGCAGGCCGAAGTCGTGGCCGTTGGTACGGGCCGCGTTGGCAAGAGCGGCGAGACCATCGCGCTCACCGTCGAAAAGGGCCAGCGCGTCCTCTTCGGAAAGTACGCCGGCGACGAAGTCAAGCTTGACGGCGTCGAACACATCATCCTTCGCGAGGAAGACATCCTCGCCATCATCGATTGATCGGAGGCGACCATGTCAGCCAAGACCATCCAGTTCCGTGAAGAAGCCCGCGCATCTGTACTGCGCGGAGTCAACCTGCTCGCCAAGACCGTCAAGGTCACGCTCGGTCCGAAGGGCCGCAACGTGGTCCTGCAGAAGAGCTTCGGCTCGCCGGTCGTGACCAAGGACGGCGTCACCGTCGCCAAGGAAATCGAGCTCACCGACAAGTTCGAAAACATGGGCGCGCAGATGGTGAAAGAGGTCGCTTCCAAGACCTCCGACATCGCCGGCGACGGCACCACCACCGCCACCGTCCTGGCCGAGGCCGTGTTCAACCATGGCTCGAAGCTCGTGGCCGCCGGTGCCAATCCCATGGACCTCAAGCTCGGCATCGACATGGCGGTAGCCGCCATCGTCACCGAGCTCGAAGGCCTCGCACAGCCCTGCGACACCAATGAGCAGCTCGCCGCCGTCGGCACCATCTCCGCCAATGGCGACGAAGAGATCGGCCGCATCCTCGCCGAGGCGATGGACAAAATCGGCAAAGAAGGCGTGATGACGGTCGAAGAGGCCAAGGGCATGGAGACGCACTCCGACATCGTCGAGGGTATGCAGTTCGACCGTGGCTACCTCTCTCCGTACTTTGTCACGGACAACGACCGGATGGAGGCCGTCCTTGACGACCCCTACATCCTCGTCCACGAGAAGAAGATCTCGAACATGAAGGACCTGCTCCCCGTGTTGGAGAAGGTGGCCGAGTCCGGAAAGCCTCTGTTGATCATCGCAGAAGACATCGAAGGGGACGCGCTCGCGACCCTCGTCGTCAACAACCTGCGCAAGACCATGACCGCCGTGGCGGTCAAGGCCCCTGGCTTCGGCGACCGCCGCAAGGCCATGCTCGGGGATATCGCCACCTTGACTGGCGCCCGCGCCGTCATGGAAGACCTGGGCATCAAGCTGGATTCTCTGACGCTCGATGACCTCGGCAGCGCCGAGCGTGTCGTGGTGGCCAAGGACACGAGCACCATCATCAATGGCGCAGGAAGCGCCACGGATATCAAGGCTCGCGTCAAGCAGATCCGCACCCAGATCGAAGACACCAACTCCGAGTACGACCGCGAGAAGCTGCAAGAGCGCCTCGCCAAGCTCGTTGGTGGCGTGGCCGTCATCTACGTGGGCGCTGCCACCGAGATGGAGATGAAAGAGAAGAAGGCCCGCGTCGAAGACGCCCTCAACGCCACCCGCGCCGCAGCGGAAGAAGGCATTGTGCCCGGCGGCGGTGTCGCGCTCCTGCGTGCACAGCGCGCCCTCGATGGCCTCAACGCAGAAGGCGACGTCAAGTTCGGCGTCGACATCATCCGCGCCACCTGCGAAGCGCCCCTGCGCGCCATCGCTGCGAACGCGGGCGAAGACGCATCGATCATCGTCGCCAAGGTGCGCGATGGCGAGGGTCACTTTGGCTGGAACGCCGCCACCAATGAGTGGGGAGACCTGCTCGCCGCTGGCGTCATCGACCCGACTAAGGTCACGCGCACGGCCCTGCAGAATGCCGCATCGGTCGCCGGCTTGCTGCTGACCACCGAAGCCATGATTGCCGACCGCGTCGACGACGACGAGTAGTTCGCGCACGTCCATCTCTCTCGGGGCTCGACCGGTGTTGACCGGTCGAGCCCCGTTTGCGTTGTTCCACGCAGTAGAGTGCGTGCCATCGCGGAGCCCACGATGACCACCTCCCTCCCCTGGCCTGTAGACCTGACCCTCCGGGTGTGCGTCGCCATCGTCTGCGCCATCGCGCTGGCCTACATTTCCGCGCCGGCGAACCTGCACTGGCTTCAGTGGTTCATCTACGTGCCCATGATGCTGGTCATCCGCCCCGCACCCATCCGCAGGTCCGTCCGCGGTTGGCTCGCGAGCCCGGACACCTGGGTCGCGCTGTTCTACGGCGTGCTCGCACAGAGCGCGATCTTCTTCTGGATCGCCGAAACGATCGCCCGGTTCGAAGAGAACATCCCGTTCGGCGCAGCCCTGGGCATCTTGGCGCTCTTCTCGCTCGTATTCGGCATGCCGTACATCATATTGTGGTGGTTATACCCATGGATTCGGCGCTCATGTGGCGTCTGGTGGGTCTTGGCCTTTCCCGCGGTGATGGTGCTGCTCGAATACGCCGGCATGTGGATCATCCTCTTTCCCTACAACCAGGGAATTGGTCAGCATACGGTGCCGTCGACGTTCCAGTTGGCATCTGTCACCGGTATTTGGGGCGTGACCTACCTGGTGCTCTTCGTCAACGCGTGCATCGCCGAGGTCCTGCTCGCCATCCGCGAGAAGCGGGCCGTGCCGTTCGGATGGCTCGGGGCAGCCGCGGGTCTCTGGGGCCTGGTGAACCTGTTCGGCGTGTGGCGTTACCACAATATCGAAGCCGACTTAGCCAAGGCTCCGACCTTGCGCGTTTTTCAGATCCAAGACGACATCGATATGCTCGATCGGGTGCGCAGTCCCCCCTGTACAGCCTGGGACTAGTGGGATGGTGAATCCGCCAAACTGGAGCCTGGAAGCGTTGATTTGATTGTTTGGTCAGAAGGTGGCAGCGTCTACCCCCTCAACATGCCGCGAAAGGCGCGCCGGTATCGCGGAGCCAGCTGCGAAGATGTGGAGAACCCGGCGGACCGGCTCAAAGAGCTCGCGACCCGCCTACAAGCCGAGATCATCGTCGGCGCCTCTGCGCTAGAGATCGGGGTCGGCCCAGACGGCAAGCGGACCCGCACCGCGTTCAACAGCGTCTACCACTTCACGACCGACGGAAAGATGAGCCGGTACGACAAGCTCGTGCCCTTGCCCTTCGGCGAGTACATCCCCCTCGCGGAGTATCTGCCATGGCTTCGCGAGCTGGTGCAGGGCCCGGGCAACTTTCAAGCGGGCACCGAGGCCTTGGTCTTCAAGGGCAACAAGGCGAACTATGGAACCCCGATCTGCTACGAGGCGATCTTGCCCCACGTCTGTCGGCGATTCGAGGGGGCCGACATGCTGATCAATGGCTCGCTAGACACTTGGTTCGGTGACACGGCAGCCCCGCATCAACACGCCATGCTGGCCACGGCTCGGGCCACTGAGCTGGGCATTCCGCTGTTCCGCAACGCCTACACCGGCGTCTCGCTGGTGACGGAGCCCCACGGGCGGACCTACGCAGCCACC
>JBGCER010000037.1:0-1386 GCA_045106515.1 Myxococcota bacterium | reverse complement strand
GATGAGGCCGGGGTCCTAATCATGAAGACCGCACCCGAGTCCACACAATGATCCGCGAGATTTCCGCTTCCGACGGCCGGTTCAACGGTGCGACCTTCCGGTCGGGGTTCAACCTGGTCCTTGGCGCCAGCACCAAGGACTCCACCGATCGAGATTCTACAAACGGCGTTGGCAAGTCTTCCATGGTCGAGTTGATTCACTTCGCACTTGCCTCGGAGCCAGGCCCAGGCGAGTTCCCCAGAGAGCCCGCTCTCGCTGGGTGGGAGTTCCGCTACAAGCTCGAACTCGATGGTCGCCTGATCGACGTCGCGCGTGCGGTTGACAGCTTCGGATGGGTCGTCATCAGCAACCCGGACCCCGCCTGGGGAAGGGCGCGTGAGGACGGGACGGTTCGCTTGAGGCGTTCGAAGTGGTCCGACATCCTCCGGCAGTCTTGCTTCAACAGCAACGTCAACACTGCGGCGGCACCCCCCTCGTTCCGTCAGTTGATTCGTCACTTTGTCCGCTACAAGGACGGTGACTTCCTGAGCGCCTTCGGCTTTCTCCAGGGCAAGAAGTGGCAGTCTCGGCGAGTCTCGGCATTCATCCTCGGTCTGGACTGGGAACTCCAGGCGTTGGTGGGCGAGCTCGAGGAGAAGAACGAGATCGCGAAATCACTGAGGACCAAGACCGGTCAAAGCGTGCTCCACGGGAGTGGCTTCGATCGGGCTGGGCTAGAGGCAGAAGCAAGTCGACTGAGCGCAGAAGCCGATGTTCTACAGCGCCAGCTGGATTCCTTTCGAGTTCACGAGCAGTACGCCGAGTTGGAGCGGGAGGCCGACCAGCTCACCGCTCGCTTGGCAGCGATTTCCGATGAGAACGTCCTGGACGAGGAGCGCATTCGGCTGCTTGGCGATGCCGTCAGCGAAGTTGCGGAGGGAGAAACTTCGGATGATGTCCGGTCAATATATGCGGAAGCGGGCCTACTTTTTCCCGAAGCCGTGCTTTCTCACTTGGATTCGCTCACGCGGTTCCATCGCAATCTGATCAGGAATCGCCGCGATTTCCTGACCGAGGAACTTCAGCGGAAATCAGCAGTGCTGGTTCGTCGTCGAGAAGAGATGAAGACTCTCGACGAGCGGCGTGGCGAAGTGATGAGGGTCCTTCGATCCCATGGTGCGCTCGACCAGTTCCAGCAACTCCACAGCAAGCTCGGCCGATTGCTTGGACGGCTCGAGGAAGCCCGAGCAGCATTGGAGCGCACCGAGCACTTGGCCACACTCCGAGCGGAGTACAAAGCCGAAGTCGCCAAGCTCGAGCGCCGGGCTGCGCGGGAGCACGAGAGCCGTCGAGGGCGGCGCGAATACGTCCAACGAATCTACAGCCTGCTTGTGAAGGAAATGTACT
>JBGCER010000036.1:0-2520 GCA_045106515.1 Myxococcota bacterium | reverse complement strand
GTCACACGTTGAGGACCGCAAAGGCATTGAGTGAGCAGCACGGGTTCACGTACATCGCTCTTCTAAACGAGCAGCGCTTCAAGTCCGCGGCACCGTTCCTCGGGCCTCTAGACAGCGAGGCCATCAGACTAAAGCTCACGGACGCTGACGCACCGGGCGCACTGTTCGGTCATCACTTCTAGGCATTCTCGACGGGCTCCAACGGCTCGATGCGCATCTCAACGTCGCCCATGGCCAACTCGGGCGGCAGCCGATCCTCGTCCAGATCGGTAGGGCCAGCCAGGGATCAGGTTGGTCGGGCCCTCCTTCTGCGCCTTAGAAAACCAACAGTCAGCTCATTGCTGTCTGCTGGCTGGCCGGCCCACCCGACACACGTCAACGCCAGACAAGCGGTAGAACCCAGGTGTTCCCTCTACTTTAGCCTGCCGCCCCAGCGCCGAGCGCAACTCCGTGACCACCCCCCGCAACCGCCGCTTCAACCGCTCCTCTCCACACAGCACCTTCCCAGACCGGGTCACCTCGTCCGGCCACCCAGCCAGCATCAGCTCTTCATGCGAGACCCACTCCCCCGAACGCTCAACCAGCAGCTCCAGCACTGGCGCCGCCCGCGGCCCCAGCCTGACCCGCTCCCCGCCGACCCAGACCAGGCCAGAGCCCGCGAGCACCACCAGCGGCACCTGGCCCGCCAGCAGCTCCGCCCGCTGCTCACCGCTCAGCCCGAGCCGCCGACCCACGTACTCCAGGTCGACCTCGACGGCCCCAGAGGCACCCACTCGCAGCAGCCTCGCCCAGCGTAGGTCGGTGTCCTCACCACGACCCACGTGCACGACCTCACCGTGCGGCGCCGCCGCCGACACCCGTTCAGGCGCCGCCCACTCGGCCACAAGCGAGATCACCCGACCGCCGAACCGGCGCTCGCCAAGCACGCCAGCCTCGAGAGCACCCCACCGCAGCCCAAGCGCTCGCGCAATCCGACCCGCAAGCTGAACAGGGTCCGCCACCACCACGCCAGCCGAAGTGAAGTCCTCCTCCACCGGCGGGCAAAACCCGTCTGCGCAGAGCCACGCGATCCCATGCTCATCGACGACGGCCTCCAGGTCACCGCCACACCCACAACCGGCGACCAGCACCTCGCCATCACTGGGCACACGCGCCTCAACCCAGCCGTCGTCCACGGCTCTTCGCACACTATCCGCCCCGAACCTACGTTCCAGGCGCGTCCGCAGCCCACGATTCCCGCCCGACCGAGCCATCCAATCGGTCAGCCCATCCGAGCCGCGCAACCCAACCCCGACGCCGGCATGGACCATCAGCCCACCTCCGCGATCAGGAACCCGCGCTGCTCCAGAAACCGCCGGACCGGGTCCCCTCCCCGGCTCCAGTCGTAGCTGACGGTCATCGGGGGACGCAGCTCCAAGGTCCGCATCCGGGAGATCCCAGCCACCCGGACCCGGAGCTTCGCTGCCACGATGACCGAGGTCTCCAGGACCGCAGCCCAGCCGGGCGCCGCTAGATGCGCGAACACATCCCGACCCGTGAGCTGCACCTTGCCGCCCTGTTCGCCGCCGAGCTCCAACGTCACCCCGACCAGCTGAACCTCGGTGACCTGCCCGCACGGCGACAGCGCTCGGCGACCCAGCTCTTGGATGGGCGCCAGCGTCACCGTCTCGGCCGGCAAGAACCAGCCTGGATCGTCGAACAAAAGGCGCCCGAACGCTCGGGCATACGCCGTCATCGTCGGCTGATCCCAAGCCCCGACCGACAGAACCCCAGTCCGTGGCTCATAGTGCAGGTAGTCCCTCCGTCGTGGCCGCAGCGGCACACAGGCCTCATCGAGCCCGTCGGCGCGCTCTTCTACCGCGTGCACGTGCCGCAGCGGGCTGCCATGGTCGACCAGGAAGTGCAGACCACCGGCCTCCTCCTGGACCACGACCCGACACAGCTCTGTCCGGCCGCTCTGGGCGAACGCGACGCCGAGTTCACGCTGCAGCCGCGCCTCGGCCAGCTCGTTCATCGCCCGTGGCTTGCCCGCCTCTCGACCTTGGAGCGCCCGCACCCGCACGGACCGCTGGGTTCGCCGAGCCCGGTGCGCACGCTGGGCGAGGGTCGGGTGAGTGCACACGGCCCACAACGCCAGGAGCTGCCGAGAGAGCCCAGGCGGCTGGGCCACGCCCTCGGTCTGGAGCACCATGCACAGCGCCAGGTGTGCGCGGCTCTCTGCCAGCTCCTCGACCATGCGGAGTCGGGCCGCCACCTCCCGCGACACCGGGTGCTCGCGATGCAAGCGGCTGTCTTTGGCGGTCACCTCCATGAGCCGAAGGGGCGTGTAGCCAAGCCCCTCGCGAACCAGATCACTGAGGTGGGTCGCGGCTTGGGGACCGAGCTCATTCAGCTCGCGGTAGATGGCCAAAGCAACAGCAGACATCGGGGCACTCCAGAAGAACACTAGGACAATATTTGGTTGTGATGCCAAAAATTGTCCGATCTTGGTTCATGCAGTCGAATTGTTGGCATTGGATG
>JBGCER010000035.1:0-3036 GCA_045106515.1 Myxococcota bacterium | reverse complement strand
GATCTCTACGGCGACAAGGGTCGGGACGTCGTGGGCTCCGACCTCTACGAAGGCAAGGTCAGCGCGCTCGTCTCCGAGCACCTACGCCTCTACCCACACGACAGGAACTGGTTGTTGAACCTGCTGCGCGTGCCCCGGTCCGACACCCCGCTGGCCGACGTCGAGCTCGGTATTCAGAAGTTCCGGGATGGCGGCGCGCTCGCCGCCGTGTGGGACCGGATGGCGGCCATCGAGCAGACCGTCGATGCCTGGCCCGCGCTGCAAAACGAACGTCGGATGCACGCCGTCGCCATGTCCTTGGTCGCAAAAGCGATCGCACCCATCGCCCACACCGCTCCGGTCCCCACCCGAACCGCATGAACGCTGCTTCGCCAGTCCTTATCGCGACGAGCCGCCAGGTTTTGTCCACCCATGCCCGGTCGTTTCGATGGGCGGGGGCCCTGCTCTCGCCACATCAGCTCGACCGAGCGGCGGTCATCTACGCATTTTGTCGCCTGGTCGATGATTTGGCGGACGAGGCACCCGACCCCGACACCGCGCGCACGGACCTGGCGCGGGTGCGCGCTCAGATTCAAGACGGAGGTCCCACAGACCCTCTAGTCACCGCCGCACGCGACGTGTTGGAAGACGGTGGCGCAGGCATCGGGCCGGCGCTGCACCTGCTCGACGGCGTGACATCCGACCTGGACCCGGTCCTTGTCCCCGACGACGCAGGCCTGCACCGCTACGCCTACCAGGTCGCTGGCACCGTGGGGCTGATGATGTGCGCGGTGCTCGGGGTTCAGCAGACCACGGCGTTGCCCTTCGCCGTCGACCTTGGCGTAGGCATGCAGATCACCAATATCTGCAGAGATGTACTGGAAGATGCGGTTCGCGGACGCGTCTACCTACCCGCCACGCGCCTGCGCCAACGGGGCCTAGAGCCGGAGCGCTTGATCCAGGCGGCCCAAAACGGCCCAGACCTCACCGGCGAAGAGCGAGCCTCCCTGTCGGCGGTGGTGACTGACCTCATCAACGAAGCCGACCGGTACTACGCCAGCGCCGACCAAGGCATGCGGTGGATCCCTTGGCGGTCCCGACTTGCGATCCGAGTGGCGAGCCGAGTCTACAGAGCCATTGGCGTGAAGTTGCGCAGCAATGGAGGCGACGCGTGGGCCGGCCGAACCCGCGTTGGAATGTGGGGAAAGGTTCGCTGGACCCTCGCAGCGCTCGTTCTCACCATCCGGTCCATGGTTCGCGGTCACCCCACACACCAGACGGAGCTGCACCGGAATCTGCGGGACCTCCCTGGCTGTCAGGCGTGAGCTGATGCCATACCGAATCCGATCTGTGGTCGAAATGACCGGCATTCCTCGCAACACATTATTGGCTTGGGAGCGTCGCTATGGCGTGCCGACGCCCGACAGGACTCCCGGCGGCCACCGGGTCTACGCCGATGCCGACGTCCAGGTCCTTCGCCGCCTGAAGCTCCTGATCGGGAAGGGTCATCGAATCAGCGAAGCCGTCGCTCTGCTTCGCCGCAGCGCCGAACCCGAGCGCAGCCGAACCGACGGGCTCGCACCGATCGAACAGCAGCGAGACGCGCTACGTGATGCATTGATCGACTTTGACCGGCAACAGGCCGATGAGATCTACCACCACCTGAGCGCATGGCCCATCCGCCGGGTCATCGATTCGGTCCTCATGCCCGTGCTGCGAGAGGTGGGCGATGGATGGCACCGGGGCGAGATCAGCATCGCCCAGGAACACTTCACCAGCGCCTTTGTCCGAGAACAGCTGATCACCATGCTCAACCGGCTAGAATCTGGCCCCGTCGGGGGCCCGGTGGTGGTCTGTGCTGGCTACCCCGGAGAGGCCCACGAGATCGGACTGCTCTCGATCGCGGTCAAGCTGGCCATGCGCGGATGGCGAGTCGCCTATTTAGGGGCCGACCTTCCCATCGAAGAGCTGGCCGGCGTGCTCAACGCCCGAGGCGCCAGCCTGATCTGCCAGTCTGTGTTCACCCCGCGCGACGCCCAAGAGCTCACGCTCTATGCCGGTAAACTCCTGGCCCTGGTGGATTCGAGCACCCGCATCGCCTTCGGGGGCCCCGGCGTTGCCAAGCTGGCCCCCCACAGCACCGACCGGCTGTTCTTTTGTCCTGAGTTCTCAGACTTGGTGAAGCGAGTCAGCGTCCAGGCGCTGTAGTGCCGGGTCGACGAAGCATCTGGCTCGCAGACCCCGCCGAACTCACGTCCAGCACAAGCTCGCCGGTGGGCATGTCTTCCTCGAGACGGAGCGCACCAAGCAGGCCGCCCTCGGTGCCCCAGTCGCCCTCACCTTGGTATAGCCATACTTCACCCGGCACTTCTGGCTCCGGGGGGTTCATGGTCGCCAGCAGCTTCATGGCTCCGAAGCTCAAGCGGTAGTTACCTCGTGGCAGCGGCGGCAGAAGGTAGGTGTTGAGCCGGTCTGGCACAGGCTCCAGCGTCAGCTCCCACAGCACCTCTCCTTGGGTGTTGCGGTGAACCAAAAGCAAGGTCCTGGGCTCTTCGAGCGGCGTTTTCACCACCAAGATCGGTCCCGTCGACGACCACGGCAACTCCACCTTCGCCTCGGCGGAGGTGGTGCCGATCGTCATCGGGTTCACCACGACGGGCACACCAGCGCGATGCTCGCACTCCGCCCACGCAAAGGTCTGTTTGCTTGGTAAGAGCCCAAAGGTTCCGATGCCTTCGACGACCTCGCCATGCATCAACCTCGCCTCGCACGCCCCGGTCGCCTTGTCCCCCACGTAGCCAAAGGGCAGCGGGCTCGGGGTCGACTGGATGAGGACATCTCCTCGATCAACGCGCACATCGAGCGGCAGGTCTCCCAAGATGGTGGGGCAATTGACCACAGGTGCGGACGTGGGCATGCCCTGGATTCGCATGGGCGCGGTCTTTCCTTTGCACGGCATGTCCACGTGAGCGCTTAGGCCCTTATCGAGTTCCCAACGGATCTCTGCCACACACTCTTGCTCGGTGCGGCAACTCAAGTTGCCCTCTTTGGTCTCTG
>JBGCER010000034.1:0-3774 GCA_045106515.1 Myxococcota bacterium | reverse complement strand
GCACCCATGGCCCGCGCCCACAGCCAGCTCTCTTCGCTGAATGGGAAGATGTAGAAGGCCCGGTCGGTCTCCAAGATGGTCTGGTGGAGGTCCAGGAATAGGTCTGCGGCGGCTAGGATCGGCTTGACCTGTCGCGCTCGTCGTCCCTCGTGGTTGTCGGGGGGATCGTCGATAAACACGCGGTTGAGGTCCGCCTCCAAGAACCGCTTGTCCGCCAGGCTTGCCTCTGGGTTACCAAGGAATATCGTAAGTTTTCCGCCGAATTTGATGCTGCCCTCTGCGAGCCCTGTCATCAGCTCTAGCAAGGCCGGCAGGCTACCCACTTCATTGCCGTGCACGACGGCCCCGATGACCACGTGCAGGGGGTGACCTCCACCGTCGTGGTGGTGGTGCCACTCATAGGCGAAGGCTCCGGGAGCGCGAGCCGCGGCGAACTGGTCGAGCAGGGTACGCAGTAGACTCACCAGCGACTCCGGGAGCACGGGGGGACCCCATTGTGCTACCTCAGCGGGGCGGAGGTGTCATGGCGAGGCTGGCATCATGGTCGGTGTGGGCAATGCTCCTGGCCGGATCGGGTTGCGGTGTTGGGTCGACGGCCATGATCTCAGATCCTGTGGTGGTGGACCTACCGGAGCTGTCCGTGCAGGTCGACACCCCTCGATCGTGGACGGTTCGACACGAGCCTCAGCACAACCGCTCCCTGTTCTTCTTGGGGGCGGAAGGCGACCGCGACCACGCCGTCATCGTGCAGCGCCTGCCCAAGACGCGGACCTACCGCGCCCACGCAGAGCGATTTCGTCAGGGGCAGGAACATGCGCTGGACAAAATCACCGGGGAGTCCGATCGCGCGGAGCTGGGTGTTCGCTTTGAGACGCGCCGAAGCGTTGCTAAAAAGCCAGATATCCGTAAGTTGATCTACTATCGAGACATGCAGGGCTCGCCCTTCCTTGTGGATCTGTCCGCTCCTGAACCCGACTTCAACGCCGCGCTTTTCGATGCGGTCGCCAAGACCTTGCGACCGGTGGATTGATTGGCGCGCGACCCTGTCTCCCTCGATGATGTGAAGCCCGGAATTCCGCGCCGCGGTCGGCCGGCCCCGGTGGGCCGGGTCCCTTGGATCGTCGCGTGGTTGCCGGCTGTTCTGGGGGTTCTGACGGGCTTGCCGACGTTGATGTACCCGTTTGGGCGGGACCAAGGGAACTATGCCACCGCCGCGTGGGTCTGGATCGAGGGCGGAGTGCCCTACCAAGACGTCTTCGTGTTCAAGCCGCCCGGCTCGGTTTGGGTGCACGGCGTGGCCCAGGTGCTCTTTGGCGTTCAGATCGTGTCGATCCGCATCTTGGACCTGGGTTGGACCGCGATGACGGCGGCCGTCGTGGGCGTGCTGGCGTACCGCCTCTTCGGGCGCCGCGATGTGGCCCTGTGGGCAGGCTGTGTGTGGCCATTGCTCTATTGGCAGGTTGATTACTGGAATATTGCTCAGACTGACGGGTGGATCAACCTTCCGAGCGCTCTGGCGTTGCTCTTTGTGCTGCTCGGTGGCGACTGGATCGGGAAGCGATTCTGGGCCGCGATGGGCTTTTGGGTGGCGGCCGGCGCGTTTGCTGGGATCGCGGTTACGTTTAAATATACTGGGATCTCACTAGGTTTACCGCTGCTGTTTGCCGTCGGCCACGTGGCGCTGCACCGGGGCCGTGCCGCCTGGTGGGCCTTGGCGGGCCTCGTGATCGGGGGCCTGCTGGCTCTCGGAGCTACGTGGGCATGGCTCGTTGGAATTGGAGGATGGCAGGCCTTTGTGGACACCCAGACAGACCTGATTCCGGCGTATGTGCGCCGAACGGCCAAGGCCCGCTCGTTCAGCCAGGCGCTCGAGCGCATGCTCTGGCTGCCTAAGCACAAGGCCGACGTCGGACCTCTCTTATACTCGGGCCTGTTCGCGCTCATCCCGGCCACCATCGTCGCAGCGCTCGGCGGTCGTCGGGGTTTGGTCGGCCTTGGGGTGGTGCTCGCCTGGTGGGGTGCGGGCATGGCGAGTTTGCTGACGCAAGGCAAGTTCTTCGACTACCACTACCTGCCGCTGCTCTCAGGCGCGGCGCTCCTGGTGGGCCTCGCGGGGCCTGTGCTGATCGGTTGGCTCGGTGGCTTCGTTTGGCCGTGGCTGCGATGGGTGGGTGCGGCCGCCCTGGTGGTGGCGGCCATCTGGTTTACGCCTCTGGGTCACTACTGGGAGGAGGCGGTGCAGGTGAGCACCGGCCAGCGCACCTGGGAACACTATCTGCGAACGGAAGCTCGGTATCGATATAAAGACTACAACCTGCACGATCAGCGACGCCTGGTGGAGCACTTACGAGCCACCACCGGAGCCGATGACCACGTCTTTATCTGGGGCTTCGATCCGGCGATCCACGTTTGGTCCCAACGCCGAGGTGTGAGTCGCTTCCTGTATAATTACCCTTTCCGCGTCGACTGGGGCAATGAGGCGTACAAGCAAGAGCTCATCGACGCCCTCGCCGCTGAGCCGCCTCTGGTGGTGATCATCGCCAGCAAAGACGCGACTCCTGGGGTCACAGGCAGCCGAAAGGACAGCCTGCGGCTCTTCAACGAGTTCCGAGACTTTCGGAGCTTCGTCCAGGAAAACTACCAGGAAGAGGACGCTGTGGGGCGCTACCATGTGTGGCGAAAACGCGCGCCGACTCCCTAACGCCTAGATTGGGGTCTCTTCTTTCTTGGCAGGCATGGGCTTGCCCACGACCCATGTTGCTCCGACGCCCACCGCGACGTCGTAGGGCCGATGGGGTGAGGTCCAGACCGGTACACGAAGCTGGCCATTGATGGACCATCGCTTGTGTACCGCCCACAAGGCCCCCCCAGTGGCGCTGGCCTCGGTGAAGCTTCCGGCGCCGCGATCATCCTTCATGCGGCCCACCAGGGAGCCACCCACCCACACAACACCGGTGCCGATCCGCTTGCCGCCGCGCACGTCTGCCCGGCCATAGGCGCCTTGGCGTTGATCGTCCCAGCCCTTATAGAGTGGAGCTTGACCCTGCACTCCTGTGATGAGCATCCACGTGCTCCCCATCACCACATCCGCGGACATCCACGGGTCGACCGAGGCGGTGGAGAGGGGGGTGAACGCGAGACCCTCCGCGAGTCCACCGGTGGGCAGACGCAGGCCTGGACGGACGGTGACGGTGAACGTGTCATCCTGCATGACGCGCCAGCCCGCACTGGCGATGACGTCGCGGAACACCACGCGGCCGTCGCCACGTCGGTGTAGTGCCGCCAAGAGAGTGGGGGCGACGGTTTTGCTCACCGGGACCTCGGCTCGCACGGAGAGCATGCCCTGCACGCCCTCATGCCCCGTAGCGGCCATGGTCATCATGGAGAGAGCGGCTTGGCCTGGACGGGTTGCCGCATCGAATTCGGACCTGCCGACCGGCAGGTTGCTATCGCTTCACAAGCTTCATTGGGCTTGGGCGGGCTGGGCCGCCATGACGTACATCAGGGTGCTGGCACATACGACAAGGTCGGGGCGCATAGAGCGTCTCCGGGGTGGGAGCGCGATCCTAGCGCCTGCGTCGACGCAAGCCTAGGAGCACGAACAATCCGAGACCGATGGGGATGAACCCTGTTGGAGCCAAACCACTCGAAGAAGCGCCGCTACAGGCGCCGCTCTGGTAGCCGAGCTGGTCCGCAGAACCGCAGGGGCCGTCGTAGTCGTCGGCGTCCACGACGTTCGCGACGCCGTCGCAGTCATTGTCGCCCGAGCCTTCG
>JBGCER010000033.1:0-6217 GCA_045106515.1 Myxococcota bacterium | reverse complement strand
CGTCAACTCCGCAGTCGATACGCTGCCGGCGACCGTCACGTCGGCGCGCCCTAGATCGAGCGCCGAGTCGGCCTCGATACAGCCTGGCACGTCGGGCGTCTCTAGAGGCGGAGGTTCAGGGGGGGCTGGCGAGCACCCCAGGCTGGCGCTCACACCGAGGATGACCCAGGTCCAGTTGAAGCGATTCATCAGCGGGTCTCCCCCATGGTGGTATGCACCATTGGTACGGCGGACCCGTGGCAGATGTGACACTCGCGCCGCATCCAATCCTGCGCGGTGATCGTTGAGTGTAGGGACCGTCAGACGCTGTCGAGCCCTTCACCATCGCCGTCTTCTTGCGTCGTCAGCGCCTGAACGAAGGCCGCGAGCACGACCAGCACCAACGGCAGGCCACGGGCCAGGGCGCCGACCACGATGAGGGAAAACGTCATGCCTCCGGCCGTGTTGCCGTTGACGGCGTCGAGTGCCTGTCCGGCAATAATAGAGCCCCAAGCAAGTATTTCGGCGATCAGTATGAGCCAAAGGCTGCCTGCCGAAACGCGGGCGAAGACGGCCCCGCGGCCGCAAACCCGCCATGCCAGGGCGGCCCAGGTGGCGGTGAGCACGGCCCAGAACACGACCCAGCAGGCCAGGCCAAGCGCGTTTGCCAGCATCTCTTCCGTCATGTTCGGGAACTCTGGGAGAGCGCGGCCAGCAACCACAAGGCCAGCGTCGCGATGACAAAGGGACACGCCACGGCGTCGACCGCGCCGATTAGAGCCAACACTGGGTACATCACCGATGGGGCTCCAACAGCGGTGGGCCACTCATTCAGCGCCCACGCCGCCACCACCAGCGATACGCCGGCACCAAGTCCGGCCGTCCCAGCGAGTCCCAAGGCGGCCATCGGCACAAACATGGGCCCTAGGCGACGCGACAACACGATCGCACCAAACAAGCACGCTGCGAACAGGCACGCCCAGGCCAGCGCGGCGGCCAGGACGACCAGGAGGATGACGGCGTGCCACGGAGGCATCTAGAACCGAATCTGCGTGAGTGCTGTACGCATGGTGATTGCCTCTCAGAGGACCGACCTGACCGTCCGCGCACTCTACCGTTTGTGGCTCAAACCCCAAGGCAGTCAGAACTCTAGCGATGGCAGAACTATCCCGGTTCGGAGGGGCCGGGGAGTCACGGGGTGCAAACGCTGATGTTGGGAGGGGCAAAGTACCATCCGATCCGCTTCGGCGAGCGCGGTGCCCACAATTAGCCACACACCCGTCGTCGCCGCATCCAGAACAGCGGAGCTCCCAGCAACATCCATCCGATACTGCCACCGCCGTGCCTGCAACCGCAGCCGCTCGGCTCGGACATCTGTGGGGCCGCTTGAGCGTGCACGTGCCAGGTGTAGCCATAGACCTCGGGATCCCTCACATCGGAGTGGTTGACGTCTTTGGTGATGCCCACAACGATCCAAGCGGACTGGACGTCGTCGTCTATTTCGATGTCCGCTCGGGTGGCTTGCCGTTCGACCAGGAGCGGTTGATACTGGGATACGCCGGATTGAGAGAGGGTCACGAGCTGAACCCGGAGGGCGTGGTTCAGGCTGCCTTGGCTGCCCGTGGCGTCGATCGTGATCTGCACGGAGTAGTGACCGGGCTCGGGGCTCTCCCACCGCAGGTAGTTGGCGCCATAGGCTTGGGGCAACGTCTCTTCGGGAGCAGCGGCGGGTGCGGTGGATCCCGCTGGGGGGATGTCGATAGCAAACTGTGTGGCCGCCTCGGGATCGTCGGCGTGCGAGGCCATGTGTGCGGCGTAGGCCTCGCCCCGCTCGTAGTCCCAAGTGAGGTTTCGCGAGAGCGTGTCCATCCAGACGTCGTCGAGGTCGGCACCCTCGTCGGCGAGGGTTTGGCGCATCGCCTCTAGAGGACCGTCTGGCACGGGGTCGATGAAGGTCTGGACCACCGACTCTGGGCCGCTGATGGCAGATCATCTGCTCGACCTGGATAAAGGCTCCGTATCGGTGCATGGATGACGTGACATCGTAGTCCAACCCCTCCCACGAGTTCAGGGCGAGGTGGGGGTAGAACACGTAGGCGTGCAGCCGGTCGATGGGCCAGTAGTCGTCTCCTACGGCTCGCCCCGACATGGATTGTGCGGTGGACTCGAGCCACCAGTGGTCCTCGATCTGCCTGACATGGGCTCATCGACGCACCCATTCGAAGAGTCAACGGGAATCGGAGTGGTTCGGAGAGGTGTACGATGGCATCATGGACCGACTGTGGAGGGGACATGAGTCGATGGATAATCGTGGCGTGTGCGGCGGCTGTAGGGGCGCCCGCCGCTGCGTTGGCCTGTGGCAACCATGTGGAGACCGCGGTGGTCGGCTGGGCGGATGATGGCAGCGCATTGGTACGCGTGCAGCATGACGACGACGAGGGGGAGTTGCACGAACTCGAGCTGCGTCTCATCGGCGATAACGAAACAAAGACCTGGAAAATCTTGGCGCCGGAGCATGATGGCAATCGAGCGGTTCGCGGCGCTCGATGGACCAACGCCGAGGCGGAGCTCGTCGCCATGGGGGTGTCGATCGACCCGACGATCAAGCCCATGGCGGACGCGTCGAGCGTCACCTTAAGCAATGGGTTGAGCCTGTTCACCGCCGAGTGGGTGTACGAAGGGGGCGCTACTCGACACACCGACTTGGTCGTCAGCGACGAGACTAAAGCGGCGCCGATGCTGTCGATGCACGGCCCGCAACCGCCGGGCATAGTCAACGCGTGGCAGCACCCAAAGGGCGAGGCGATGGTCTTAGGCCTCGGCTTCAGCGGCGACACCCTGGTCCACGTCACGCCGACCAAGGCGAAAGCCGCCTTGGACACCCCAAGGACGGAGTGCCCTGAGTACACCACCATCACCCTGGTGGGATGGGGTACGGCCGACGAACCTGTCTTTCGGAGAGAGGTGACTCACTACGAGGTGCGGGGCTCGGACGTCTGCTCTTTGGCCATCCAGCGCGTTGGGGCTTCGGGCACCGAGCGGTTTGACGTCGTCAAGCCGGGCGATCCGGACCCGACTGCGGCTCGGAAACAGCGGTGGCCCCAGGTCGAGGCCGCCCTGACGGCAAAGTGAGTCAAGTTTAACGCCGATATTAAGCCCAATGTGCACATCCAGCAGCAAACGCAAATCGATGTGGAGGGCCTGCACATGGCGGGGCGCCCCTACACCGTCGACCTGTCGGCGGGGCAGGGTGATCTGCGCGGCTCGATGGTCGCGACTCTAAAGATGGCGGGCGACGTGTTGGGCGGTCCGGTCACGTTCGTGGTGTCGGACGAGACGTATGACTATGACAAGCTCTATCTCTCCCCTGGAGCCCAGCAGATCGTGATCACGCATCGGGACTATGACGAGCCCGTCGTCATCACCCTGGCCATGCTCGATGCCGCGTGGGCGAGCCGAAAGCAAGTGAAATAGCTATTTTGTCCGTAGAAAACAGCGGCTACTCGGAAGTCGGCACTCGAACCGGCACACCGTTGAGTGTCACAGAGTCGAGCACCGCCTGGGCGCCGACCTCGCCAACGTCGGAGCGGTAGCTGTGGTGGGTCCTCACGCTGGCAACCTCTAAGCCATCTGGGGTTGGGCTTACGATGGTGAGCGCGTGGGCCAGGCTGCCGTGCCCCTCCAATGACCATCGCCAGGCCTCGGCGCCGCCATCCAATGAAAAGACGTGGCTGTTGCGGACCTTGGTCCGGCTCAACTAAAACTCACGCTGTCGGCTCTGCGCTTGGGCGATGAGTGCCTTCGCTGTAGTCGGCTTTCGCTTGGCGGTCAGCACGGTGTAGGCCATGACGCTCGCAGAGAACTCGGCCGGGTTGGCGGTCCAGGTGGTTGCGACCCGCCCGTCTTCGACCGGCTTCTGCGTCGATGGGGCAGCGACGGGCAGGGTGATGCTGAGCCCGCCCGGGGTGGTGATGGTCTCGGACGTGTCGCTGGCCATGGCGTGAGCCCCCCAGGTGGCGGCGGCGATCCAACCGCTGATAAGGATGGGTCTTATTCGGAACATGGTCTCTCCCAAGGTTGGGACTCACGCGCGAACCGTTTGCCGCCCGAGGCAATCTCGAATCCAGGGTCTTCCCCGGAATCAGACTGCGATGGGCTTTGACTGGCTCGGCGGATCGAAATCATCGCACTCTCTGTCCCACTCAGCGTATCGCCAGCCTCGAATCGCGGCCTCATTTTGGGCGAGTCAAGACCACCCCGATCGTGTCCAGTGCGGGGACGGGCACCGGCGCGACCGTGCAGAAGCCGGCAGACGGTCGGCTTCATAGTCGACAGCTGCGATTCGGATGATTTGTTTCGAAGGGTGTGTCTTTTCGGCCGATGTGTGATCGTGATTCGACGCGTTTGCATCGGCCAGTCGTTCTGTCGCGGTAGGGTGGCGCCGGAGGGACCATGCGTCTACGACTCTTCATGCTCGCGACCCTGATCGCCCTCGGCACCGCTGCGGATTCCAAGTGGAGTTGGCAGCAGCCCGACTGGTCGCCGGTGGTGACCGCGAAATCAACGTCTCTACCCTGGGCTATCGCCGGGCATGGGCTCGTGATGTACCCGTCGGAGTCGGTCGAGGTTGAACGTGTCGGCGGCACGGCGCTCCAGATCTCTCGGCCGGGGGAGCCCAACGTTCGCATGCTCGTGGTGCCGGGGAAGCGGTCCGCTGAGGGGCGACCGAAGCGGAACAAGCAAGCTTGGAGCTGGAAGAACCAAGGCCCGACCCTATCCCTTGACGGAACCCCGCCCGAAGCCCTGCTTCAGGCGGTGCACGTACAGGCCGACGTGCCGAAGTGGCTCATCATGATCCCGCCGGCTGGCATGTGGGCCCTGCCCCAGAACGCCACAATCACAACATCCACAGCGACGAAGTGGCCGATCGAGCTCCGCGTCGGCAAGGCTCGAATCGTGTTTCGACTCAGCCGCGGTCCGGCAACTCCGGAGCGGCTACCCGAAGGGGCCATCGTCACGCGGATCCACGAAACCCACGCGCGTGGGCGCATTATCCACCACTTCGACTTGACCTATGAGGCCGAAGGGACACGGCTGATGCAGCGGAACTACGTCATCCCAATGGCGGATGGTCCGGTGACGGAAGACACGCCGATGCTCGTGCTCACCGCACAGGCCGACGCTGGGCAAGAGGCGGCTGTGATCCAGGCCATCGAGGAGATGATGGGCGGCTTCGTTCGATAGGCGCTCGACCATCCGGTCCAAGGCAACCGTGCAATAAGCAGCCCCTCACGCACGTAGTCAGAGTCGGGGAGGGAAGGAGGGGCGGTCGCTTAGCCATGGCTGCGGGCACGTCTGAGCCCCTTGGCCACGACCGGAAGGTCGGCTGGTGTCGTTGGAGGTCGCGTGACGCCGCGGCGGCTTCGTGGGTCAACCAAGCGGAGCGGCCGTAGCCTACAACTTGACCGTCACATCGGCCGTCGTTGAACGCAGCCCGGCGCGATTGACGGCGGTTGCCCAGAACACCATGCTTGAGCTGGTCAGGGACCAGCCTCTCGGGCACGGAAAGGAGGCGTGCTGGACGTTGAATCCGATGGCTCGGTAGGTGGAGTCCCGGCCATCTGTCAGATCTTTATCCGCATTGGTGGCGCTCCAAAACGCAGTCGTGCGCCGACCAATCTTGCGCATTGGATCCAGGCAGGTCTGGCTGGTTTCGCCTAGGATCTCGACGGATGCCACTGAGCTTGTGGGGTCCTCATTTGCGCTGGCGATGAGCGCGACCACATCGTTGCGGGTCATGGTCATGGACTCATCGGTGGTGGTGACCAGCACGTCATCGACGATTCCCCGCGGCCCCTCCACTACAGCCCAGAGTCGAACGGCCGGCGCGGTCTTGTCGAGCAGCGCCAGGTCGAGGTTGATCTTGTACGGGTCCGAGGCTTCTTGCAGGAGTTCGGCCTCTGTGAGCTTCTCGATAGACTCATTGGTGAGTTCCACCTCGATGAGTTCCCAGGTCGGAGCTGCGGTAGCGAGCGATGATCCAAGTAGTGCGAGTACAAACACGAGACCTCCAAGTGTTGTCTGTGTGCCTGTACGTGTGCTTCGTGGCGTTCTAGCCCCCATCCCTCATGACCGCTCCGCACGAACCGCAGGGAGGTCGGAGCGAGCCGGGGTCTCGACGAGCGAGGGCCTGCCGGCGTGTCGAGACACGTCAAAGGCCAGAGCGAAGGAGAGGGAC
>JBGCER010000032.1:0-12395 GCA_045106515.1 Myxococcota bacterium | reverse complement strand
TATACCGCCGGGAAGCTGGTCGTCTTGGTGGACCTGGACACACAGACCGGCCTGGCGTGGAATAAGGATCAGCCACTGACCGGCGTTGAGCGCGACAAGGCGGTCGCCACGGCGTGGGAGTCGTTCTGCAATGATTCCTTCTGGCTCAACCCGGTCACAAAGGCCTTTGATCCCGGTACATCCCGTTCCATCGTCACCCTATCGGATGGCTCTGAAGGCCTGATGGTGGAGTACAGCTCCGGAGGGGTCAGCCCTGGCGATGCCTACGTGTACATCCTGGGCCCCGACAAGGTGCCGACCGCGTGGAAAATGTGGGTGAGCATTATTCCTTTGGGGGGAGTGGACTCCACTTTCGAGGAGTGGCAGACGCTGCCGACCGGGGCCCTAATCGCCACTTCACACCAGACTGAGCTCGGGTTGTCGGTCGACATCACCGACCTCAACGCGGCGGCGACGCTCGCTGAGCTGGAGCCCGACGACCCGTTCGCTCCGCTCTTTGACCCGGCGCGCGCGTCCGACTGAGCCCGCCTAGCCCCCATCCCTCATGACCGCTCCGCACGAACCACAGGGAGGTCGGAGCGAGCCGGGTTCTCGACGAGCGAGGGCCTGCCGGCGTGTCGAGACACGTCAAAGGCCCGAGTGAAGGAGAGGGACCGGCGCAGCCCGAGATCCCAAGGTGCAGTGGAGTGCGTCATGAGGGATGGGGGCTAGGCCACCGTCGCTTTGAACCGGCTCACGTCGGTGGGCTTGCCCACCACGATGAGTACGTCTTGTGGCCGAATGTCCACGTCGGGCCCTGGCATCGAGATGAGCTCCCCATCGCTGCGGCGAATGGCCACGATGAGCACGTTGGCCTCGGCGCGAAGGTTCAAGGCGCGCAGGGTGCCGTGCCAACGGGTGGCGTCCGCTCCCACCGAGACGTCCTGCATGGCCATGTCGCGCGGGGTTTGGGTCGTGACCTGGTCGACGAGCTGGCTGGATTCGGGGTGCAGCAGGGCCTGCGCCATGCGGTGCGCACCCACACCAAAGGGCGTGACGATGCGGTCGGCCCCTGCCCTTCGGGCTTTGTCGTAGGCATCGGGGTCGTCGATCCGGGTGACGATGTCGATGTTCGGACTCAGCTGCCGGGCCGCCAGAGTCACATACACATTGGTCGCAGAGTGGGGCGTGGCGATGGCGATGCCACGAGCCCGCTCAATCCCAGCTTTGAGCAGCACTTGATCGTGGGTGCCGTCGCCCACCAGGAGAACCGATTGCGATGGCACCTCATCGAAGAGGGCGTCGTTTTCGTCGATGATGCACAGGTCCACGCGATTGGCGACCAGCTCCTCGACCACTTCCCGGCCCAGGCGTCCAAAACCGATGACGATGACGTGGTCTTTGAGACGTTCCATGCGGTATCTCCGGCGTCGCTCAATCAGGTCGTGTCGCAGGCCGCCTTCCGCCACGTACCGAGCGAGCTGGGAAAAGGCGTACGTCACCAGCCCCAAGCTCAGGACCATGTAGCCCATGGTCAGTAGCCGGCCTCCGTTCGAGAGGGGCCGCACCTCGCCGTAGCCGACGGTGGTGATCGTGAGGAACACCATCCACAGGGCATCTTGCCAGGTCCACTGCTCGATGATCATGTACCCGGCGGTACCCGTGACCAGCACAGTAGCCAGGCCGAGCAGGGCCCAGCGCAGACGGCGGAACAGCACGGAGGGCACTCCCAAGCCAAGTGAGTCGGGTCAGCCTACCGGAATCTGGGACGCTAGGCCGCCGCGGTCCGTCGCATGGCGTCGAGGGTATTGTGCACGCGGTAGCAGTCGGCGAGCTCCTCCCACACGAGCACCCGACCCGGATCGTTGCCGTCCTCGACCCAAGCCCCTCGAACGGCGGCGTTGGGAACCAGGATCATGGCGTCGGTGAAGGGCTGCACCACGGGGTCGGCCTCGATGGGCTGAGTCCAGCCGAACACGTCGACCAGCAACGTTCGAACGGTGGGAACATTGGGGATGTCGGCCAGCACGATCCGCCCTACACCGGCCGTACAACGAGCACTTTCGATGAGTGCTTGTAGTCCAGCGAGCATGGTGTGCTGCTGTTCGAAGGTCTGCAGTGGCTCGGCGTTCACCCCGGCTTGCCACACCACGGAGCGCGTAAAGTGCTCGACGGCGGCGATAAAATCACGGTCTCCCGCAGCGACTCGGGCGGCGACGGCGGCACGTTCGGCCATGAACCGATCGAGCATGGTCATGGCGCGGGTGCGGTGCTCCACGGGCACATGTCCGACGCTGCCTCGAAGTGCGGTGGCCAGCCCCAACTCTAGGCCTCCGCGATAGCGGTCGAGGTGTGTGGTGCACTGCTGCACGCCCAACTGGGTTCGGGCAGGCAAGTCGCTGCTAGAGCGAACCACGTGTCGGTAGAAGGGGGTTGGCTGGAAGGCCACTGTCCCTTTGGCCAGGAGTCGAAAGCACCAGACGAAGGCCCAGTGAACGCTCCGGGGTAGGTGTAGGACCGGGAGCAGAGCCTCGGTTCGATAGACGGCGATCTCGGGGAAGATTCGATGGTGTAGCAGGTATTGCCAGCACGCCCATGCCTGGTGTGCAGCGAAGGCACCGGGACCTGGCAGTTGGTAGAAGGGGCCCAAGTCTCGGTCTTCTTGCTCGTCCCAAGACCGCCATGGCGCTTGAACGCAGACTAGGCTGGGGCTGGCCTCGAACAGGGCGACGATCTCGATGATTCGGTCGAGTTCAAGGTGATCATCGTCCGCGAGGTATACCGCGTAGCGACCTCGAGCTTGGCGCAAGGCGCTGACCACGTTGCGCTCGGCGCCCACGTTTTGCTGCTGCGCGACCCACCGCAACGGCAATCGGTCTTGCGCCTGTTCGAGCACCTGAAGGGTGGCGTCCGTCGATGCATTGTCGCTGACGACCACCTCGACGCCAAAGGGCAGCTCGGTGACGGCTTCTAGGCGAGTCAGGCAACGTTCGAGGTGGGCGGCGCGCTCGAACGTGGGGATGCAGATGGAGAGCGTGGGCTGCACTGAAGTCTCCTGCCGGTTTCGGCCAGATGAACCGTGAGATCGGGCGCGCATTCGCGCGTGAACGTTCTGATTTCATGGAGGTAGTTGGGGTTGAGCACCACCGCATGTGCCGCTCTCATCGGAGCCAGGTCTGTCGGGGCGAGGATGGGCAGGCCCGTGCCGCTGGCGAACTGCCCCTGCTTGTCGGGGTTGACGTCGACGAGCCCCGCCAGAACCTGGCCGGTAGGGTCCACAAGCTGTGCGAGGGTCACGCCTTTGGCGCCTGCGCCCCAAAGGACGACGGGGCCGTCTTTGGCCAGCGTGTGGAGGTGCTCTCGCAGCCGGGTGCACTGCGCTTGGATGGCCGTTCGCAAGGCGTTCAGGCCGTCCTCGGCGTGCATCGGGGGTTCGAGGTTGCGGGCATCGCGGGGGCCTATACGGGCTTCAATCCACTGATATTGACCGCCGAAGACCGCTTCGTGGTGTGCCACCTCGAAGCCCGCACGCTGGAAGGCGGCACGCAGGGAGGTCCGGGTGAAGTAGTGGGCATGCTCGAAGAAGAAGTCCCACGGCACCTGGTTCTGGACGATCCACGTGGCGTCCGGGCACTCGAACACCACTCGGGCCTTCGGTGAACGGCCCAAGGCCGCCCGGACCTGCTGGAGCAGCCCGACGGGGTTGTCCACATGCTCGATGACGTGGCGGCACAGCACCACGTCGGTCTCAGGAATGGCGGTTCGTCGACCGTAGAGGGCTGGCTTGAGATGAACGCGCCCCGATGTGGGTCGGGGGCGGTAGGCGGGGTCAAAGCCGTGCACGTCCAGGTCGAATTCGGTGCTGAGCCGCTCGCTCAAGTGGCCTTGGCCACACCCGATCTCGACCAGCGTGCGCGCGGCGCGAAGCCTGGGAGCCAATGCCGCGATCCGCTCTTCCAGGTAGGCGCCGAAGTGCGGGCTGCGATCTTGGCGGTTTTCATAGCCTTCGTCGTAGATGAGCTTATCGGCGTTGAACGCTTGATTCCACAAGTGGCCGCACTCGCCACAACCCACGATCTGCAGGGGCGCATGGGGCACCGCTCTGGCGGATGTGGCGTCGATCCACGGCCGATTGAGCACCACCGGCACCGCGCTGCGCTCCAGCACCGGGATGATGTGCAGCGCCGTGCAGCACGGGCAGATCACGCGGCTTCCAAGTTCTGGGGCTGGGTCTGGGCTTGGCGTTCCCACACCGCCCAAGGCGCGTTCCCGCGCATCCACTGGTCTTCGAGGCTCTTCCAGTCTCGGTAGGTGTCCATGCACTGCCAGAAGCCCGCGTGGCGGTAGGCCTGGAGCTGCCCGTCGCGGGCGAGGCCTTCGAGGGGCTCGCGCTCCAGAATGCAATCGTCGCGGTCCGCGAGTCGCCCGATGACGCGCTTGTCGAAGACGAAGAAGCCGCCGTTGATCCAAGTGTCCGCCACCTGGGGCTTCTCCGAGAACGCTTGCACCTGATCGCCGTTGAGCATCAGTTCGCCAAATCGGCTGGGGGGATGCACGCCTGTCACGGTGGCGAGCTTGCCATGCGCTTGATGAAAGCGAAGGAGCTTCCTTGGGTCTAGGTTGCTCACGCCATCGCCGTACGTCACCATGAACGGGCCGTCGTCGAGTAGGTGCGCCACCTTTCGAACCCGAGCGCCGGTCATGGCCGCGTCTCCGGTGTCGACCAAACTCACACGCCAGCCGCGCCCCTCGGACTGCCGGTGCAGCTGGGGGCGACCGCGGCCGAGCTCCAGCGTGATGTCGCTCATGCGGGCGTCGTGGTCCAGGAACCAGTCCTTGATCCTCCAGCCCTTGTAGCCCAGGCACAGCACGAAGTCTGTGAAGCCAAAGTGGGCGTAAGACCTCATGATATGCCATACAATTGGACGGCCGCCCACCTCGACGAGAGGCTTGGGCAGGTGCTCAGTGTGCTCGCGCAGTCGGGTGCCTTGCCCGCCGCACAGGATCACAACCTTCATGGCGCTCCTGGGTCTTGGAACGCCTATCGGTGGGGGGCAGCGCCGGTTGAGGGGGCGCTGGCACTCGGCCTAGATGTGCACACTCACGCCCATGGCGTTGGCGACGGCTTCGAGCATGGCTTCGCCGTTGGTGGGGTGGGCGTGCACCGTGTTCAAGAAGAGCTCAGCGGTGGCTTCGGCGCTGCGCGCCATCACGAAGTCCGCGATCATCTCTGTGGCGTCGGAGCCAACGATGTGGGCGCCCAGGATCTCGCCGTACTCCTCGTCGATGAGCACCTTCACGAAGCCTTCGGGAGAGCCCGCACCTTGAGCCTTTCCATTGGCCATGAACGGGAACTTTCCGACCTTAAAGCGGTGTCCCTGTTCCTTGGCGGCCCGCTCCGTGAGGCCCACGCTGGCGACCTGGGGAATGCAGTAGGTGCAGCTGGGCATATTGCCGTAGTCCACGTCCGTCGCGTGGTGGCCGGCGATCCGCTCCACGCACACATGGGCTTGGGCGGTGGCGGTGTGGGCAAGGGCTGGGCCCAGGTTGCAGACGTCACCGACGGCGAACACGCCAGGCACCGACGTCTGGTAGCTGGCATCGACGGCGATAAAGCCGCGCTCCAGGCTCACGCCTAGCGCTTCGAGACCCAGGCCTTCGGAGTTCGGCGACACGCCCAGGGCGACCAGGCACTTGTCTGCGCGAAGGGTGTCGCCGCCCTTGAGGGTCACGACGACCTCTTCGCCGTCTCGCGTGACGGTCTCGACGAACTGGCCCAGCTTGAATTCGATCCCCTTCTTCGCCAGGTTCCGGCGGACTTCTTTACCCATCTCGTGGTCTTCGATGGGCAGGATTTCATCTTGGCCTTCGACCACGGTCACGTGGGTTCCCATCGCATTGTGGAAGTAGGCAAACTCCATCCCGATGGCGCCAGCGCCGAGGACGACCAAACGCTTGGGTTGTTCGGTGTCCACGATGGCGGTGCGGTACGTCATGACACGCTCGCCATCGACTTCGATGCCGGGGAAGACGCGAGCGCGGGCGCCCGTGGCCACGATGATGTTTTTGGCGGTGAGGGTCTCGGTCTCGCCGTCGGCAGTGGTGACTTGCACCTCGCCAGCGGCCGTGATGGTCGCGGTTCCGGCGACCTTATTCACGCCGTACTTCTTGAAGAGACCGCCGACGCCTTTGTTGAACCGCTTGCTGACCTTGCGAGAGCGAGCGATCACCTTGGCGAAGTCGACCTCGACCTCGCCGACCGACAAGCCGTAGTCGCTGGCGGCGCGCATTTTGTGAGCGAGCTCAGCCGTCTTGAGCAGGGCCTTGGAGGGGATGCAGCCCCAGTTGAGGCAAACCCCGCCTAGTAGCTCTTTTTCCACGCAGGCGACGTTCAAACCCAGTTGGGCTCCTCGGATGGCGGCGGGGTAGCCGCCGGGTCCGGCGCCAATGACGATGAGATCGAAGGAACGGGCCATAGGTGCTCCAGCAGGAAGGGTGACGCGTAGCGCGCAAGACGAGCCCACGCGACACAGGTGGAGGCCGGACGCGGGGGAGGGTACATCGACGCTACACAATGTCCTTGGAGGACCCAATGGCCCAACTGATGATCGAAGAACTCGCCGAAGGTGAGGGACAGGCGGCCCGCAAAGGCCACAGCGTGACCGTGCACTACACAGGCTGGCTCACCGATGGCACCAAGTTCGACTCTTCCGTCGACCGCAACAAGCCCTTTGTCTTCGATCTGGGCCGCGGACGCGTGATCAAGGGTTGGGACCAGGGCGTGGCAGGCATGAAGGTCGGGGGCAAGCGCAAGCTGACGATCCCCGCCGCGTTGGGCTATGGTGCGCGCGGCGCCGGCGGACTCATTCCCCCGCATGCAACCTTGGTTTTCGAGGTTGAGCTCCTTGGGATCGGCTAGGGGGACGGCTCGTTAGGGCCGTCTGCTACACGATCGGAAATCGGCGTTGCCTGTGCTGTCTGGCGCCTTCGCATTCAATAGAACGCCTCCGTTGTCGGGCCGGTTTGGGCTCGCTGGAGGTCGTGATGTTGCGTTGGCTCGGGCTGTTGAGCCCGTTGTGGGTGGGGTGCGCGCTTCCGCAAGCGCATGCCGAGGATGAGTCGCCCCTTGGTGTGGTGGACGAACGGCTCGATCCGCCGGATGCGGTGGTGCCGCCATGGGCGCTGGCGGACTTGGAGGCGTTGGGAGACAAAGCGTGGTGGCGAGGAGACACGCTGACGGTGGACAGCCGCTGTCTGATGCTGGAGCCCCACGCAGGCTCCACGCTCGACGAAGTCTGCGATGAGCTCTTTGGTGGAACGGCGTTTGTCGGTGAGGATCGAGTGGCGGCCACTGTTTTCGATGACGCCGAATGCCTGGTTGCGGCCGGGTTTTTACCGGACGTCGGGGGCGATGGCACAGCGGTCGTGCCCCGGGGAGGCCTGGGCCTCATCCTGCGGTGCGCGGTCTTCGCTGAGCCTCGTTGACCGGGGCTACGGCGTTGCGTTGAGGTCGGCGAAGAACTCGTCGAGCAGGGCTTGGGCGCCTGGGGTGTTGCGCCGGGCGAGGCCTTTGAAGTCCATCTGCGCATTTCTTCGCAGACGCGTGTCTCCGGCGTCCAGTGCCGCTTTGTGGGCCGCCTTCAGTGCGGTTTTGGCCTGAGCGAGGTCGCCGGCGGCGGTGTGGCATAGAGCCAAATTATAGTGCGCAAAGGTTAGATCTGGCCGTGCGCTCAAGGTCGATTCCGAGCCCTTGATGCACCGTTGTGGGTCGCCTTCCAAAAACGAGGCCCACGCCAGGTTGGCGTCCAGTTCCGGTGGATAGCCCCGCCCTGTGACGGTCGACAGCACGCTGGCCCAGCCTGGGACGCTCTGGCCGCGCCATTCCGCGGCCGACGCTGCCGCTGCCGCGTCATCGCCGGCGTACCAATAGGCGCTCGCTCGGGTCAGGGGCTCTGCGGACGCGTGCTCTGCAGCTTCGACGAAATCACCGGCGAGCATCAGGTTGTGCGCGTGGATCATGGACATCAAGGCGCGCTGATCATTGGGCGTGTGTGCGAGCGCTCGACCGGACAGCAGGGTGGAGGCGGGGCCTCGGAGCACTTGGGACAGCCGAACTGCGCGCGCGCGCTGGTCGGCATCGGCACCCAACACCACGTCTAGGCGCCGGCGCGCGCCGTCGAGGTCGCCCTGAACCGCCAGGTTGACTCCTTGCAGCAGCGCGTCCTCAGAGTCGCCCAAGGTGCCTGCGCGGGCGGCTTGCAGGTCCGTCAGGCGGCCGTCGCGTGGGCCGGGCAGCTTAATGGCATTGGCGTCGGCACCAGCGGGGACGCGGATCCAGCTGCCGGAGAGCAGCGCACGGTCCACATCGCCCAAGGCCGTCATCTCGACGTCGACCACAGCGCCGTTGCGAATCAGAAGCCATCGGCGGTGGAGGAAGGCGTCATTGCTGAGGGAGAGCAGCTCTACGGCGGGCTCACCCGCCACCTCGACCAGGGTCCAGCTCAGGGCGCCATCGGGGCCTTCGCCGAAGGCAGCTGCGATCTCTTCGAGGTCGAACGGGCCGTCTCCGTCGAGGGCGATGGCGGTGGCTCGCACCTGCATCCCGTCGCGCAGTGGGCTGCCGCTCATGACCATGGCGGGGGATGAACCCGTGGCGGGTCGCACGGTGCGCGGCGCCTGGGGCTGCACGGGCACGGTCAGCCCACCGTCGAAGAAGGGGCTGTCAGTGACTCGGTTGGCGTCGCTATACAGCACCCACGGCTGGCCAATAATAATGGCGAGTCCAGCCGAAATCACCGCGAGCGCCGCCGCGGTTCCAGCCAGACCTTGCAGCCACAAGGGTCGGCTGGGCATCGTTGGGGTCTGCGAGCTCGGCTCGGCTGGAGACACCCCCACCGTCAGAAGCCCGCTCGCGACCAGCCCAAACCCAGCGATGGCCCCGCCCAGGTGGGCCATGCCACCCACGAACGGCAATAAGGAGAGGCCGCCGATGATCAGCCCGTTGATCCATGCTTCTCGCAAGAGCAGCTTGCGGATCCGGGACGGGAGCAGATCCCGTCGGGTCAGGGCGAAGGCCCCCTGGGCAGCGAGCAAGCCCACGATGCCGGTGGACGACCCAACCGCGATCTCCCCGGGTACCGATGTGAGCTCATGCAGCATGGAGCCGCCGATGCATGATCCCATAAAGAGAAGGATGAATCGCTCGATCCCCAGGATCGACTCCATGCGACGTCCGAGGACCCACAACGCCCAGGCGTTGAGGGCGATGTGCCACCAGCTGCCGTGCAGGAACGCGGCGGACAGCAGTCGCCACGGCTCGTGGGAGAGCACCCATCCGAGGCCTTCCCCGGTCAATCCCCCCATTCGCACGCAGCCGGCGCCGGTCGTCTCCATGGCGTCATTGCCATCCCAGCGGATCTGCATGGCATAGCCGACGACGATCAGTCCGAGCATCACCCGCGTTGCCCACGGCGCGACGGCCGTCATTCGCGTGGCAAACTCGGCGTCGGCCACCGCATCTCGGAACTCCTCGATGCTGCCCCGGTCCAGGTCCTGCTCCAGCTCATCGAGGGAGCAGCGCTGGTCTTCGGACGTGGACTTTCCCAGCTTGCGCATGGCGCGGGCTGGTGCCGAAAGCATAGCGAATACGCCGGCTTTTGCGTGGAGGCGGCCATCGTTTGATAGGTGGTAGACGTGCGCCGGGGCGGTGGCGCCCAGGGCGCGTTTGGCTCGGTCCCACGTGGCGCGGTCCCCGCCTGCGAGCAGCAGGTCGACGGTGTGTCCGGTCCATCTCGCGGCCACGGCGGCCATGCGCCACTGGCCCAGCGCCTCTTCGACAGACCCGCCTTCCGGGCCGACGAACCGAACTCGCAGCTCCCGAGCATCTTGGGTGAGCCGGGCGCATCGGTCTTCTAGCCACGACAACTTGAGGCTCGGCCAGGCGCGCAGCAGGCCTCGGATCAGGCCGAGCCGGGCGGGTCCTGCCCCCGCTGCAGCCCGATCAATTCTGCGGCCGCCCGATCGAGACAGTCCAGCTTCAAGCTCTGTAAACAGATCAACGTCCGCGGTCCAGCGCTGGGCGATTTGCACCAGCTGAGCCAGCTCTGCGTCCGGCGGACGAACGTTTCCGGTGCTGGAGATGGCGTTGACCCGCCCCAGCTTGGAGCCCTTTCCAAGCACCTGGACCACACGCTCGGCTAGATCGGGCGTGCCGTCTACGACAAGCAGCCCAGGGAGACCGTCGTCGGTGGACAGGCCCGACGCGATGCGGGCGAGCGCGGCGGCCAAGGCCGGATCGTCCACTAGGGGATCTCCGCTGGCGGCGAGCACCGTGAGCTGTCCCCCACCTCGGAGGCTGAGCTGCGCCTCGCCGCGCACCAACCTCACCAGGTCGTGGGCTTGGGATAGCGCGAAGACGATACGTTCGAAAGAGACGCTTGGAGGGGGAGAGCTAGGTTCGGCTAGGCTCTCGCCAGCGCGGTCCGCCAGCTTCTGAATGAGGGCTTGGGGTGGGGGGGCCCGACGGTGCGCAGACTCGTTGAGGACCCGCACCAGCTGGGGCACGGGGTGCGACCACAGCGCCGACGGCCCAGAGTCAAAAACTGCGGAGAACCGACGGTTTGGGCGGTCTGGTACCTGTTGTAGCATCTCGTTTTTATCGGCCTCGCTGGCGATGATCACCACCAGCACCGCGCCATCTTCTGTGGTGCGATCCCATCGGCGAAGGGCCGCATTGAGCGAGAGTCCGGACCCGACGATGGCGAGCACGAGCCACCGGCCCTCGCGGAGCCGGATCAGCACCTCGTCTGGGTTCGCCGAAAAGACGCGGCCCAAAGGCACGTCGACGCTGCGGTCGCCCCAGCGCACCCGTTGCAGCACCGCCGCGGCGGCGAGGGCCCTCAGCCGTTCTTCGAGGTCGGACAATGCACGCACTCCAGGGCCTGTCGTACCCACCGCCCCCTCCCATGGCCAGCCCGCCCGTGCAGGTCGTGCACGTGGATCGTACACTCGGCCGGCGGATGGATGGGTCCGTGAGGGATTTGCATGACTTGGGCCCTTAAAGCGCTGGGTTCTATTGTGGCTTTGGCCGTTCCGGGTACAGCCTGGGCGGGGACCTGCGTCGCGTATGCCCTGGGTGAGCCGGCCATGAGTCCCGATCTGGCCAAGTGCGTGGCGACCGCCAAGGACGGAGACATCATTGAGCTGATGCCCGGCAGCCACGCAGCCGATCAGCTCGTGATTTCGCACGCCCTCACCATTCGACCGCATGTTCCTGATTCTTCGCCGTTGCTGGTGTCCTCGGTGCCGGAGAGCGCTGCGGTCCTGCTGAGCCTCAAGAACAGCAGCGCGCCGTACCTACTCGACGCGTCCGGATTGCTGATCATCGACGCGCCCGACAAGAGCGTGCACGTCGAAGATGTGCAGGTCGTGCCACCCACCATGTCCGGCGTGTTGGTCGGTCGCGCCTTCCGCGTCCGCGCCGGTGAGCTGTCTCTGACCGGTTTATCCCTGCCCGATGAGACCGTGCAATTCGTGGCCAAGTCTGTGGGTCGAGACGAGGTTGGCGGTGCGCTCGCTCTCGTGGAGTCCGGTGGAGGCTTGCGCATTGGCGCAGGCTGCCAGCTGTCGGGTCTGTCCGGGCCTCGGGTCGATGGGGCGCTGGTGCACGCCTCGGGAACTGGAAGCTCGGTCACCATTGAGGGTGGGGCCAAGATCTCCCAGATCGACGCGCAACGCGGCGCCCTATTTGTTGCGGGCGGAGCCACGATCTCGGTGCGTGACGACGGGTCGGGCCAGGGTCCGACCTTCTGGGCGCTTCACGCTGAACACGGCGCCGCCATCTTCGCAGGAAAAGATGGGGTTATCGAGGTTTCAGACGGCGTTTTCCTGGACAACCGGGTTCCATTGCTCTCATCGGAGGCAGTGGGCCGGGGTGGGCACCTCTCTGCGGATCAGGGGACATTGACGGTGACCGGTGGCGTGTTTGCAGGGGGGCAAGCCTCCGTCGGCGGCGCCATCGCGGGCGTCGGATCCGATGTGAACGTCTTGGGTGGCACCTTTTATCTGGACCGAGGCACCCTCGGGCGGCTGGACAGCGCCGATCGAAACCAGGCGTGGCGCGGCGGAGTGGTCTGGGTGGACGACGGGGTCGGGTCCCTAGGGCACCTGGAGCTGTCCGACGTCGCCTTGGCCCACGGCTTGGGCCGCTACGCTCCTGGCGATGAGGCGGTGGGCCGAGGACCGCCTGCTGGCGGGGCGGTCTACGCGTCTGAAGTTCCGGTGAGCCTGCGCAACGGCGTGATCGGGGGTAGCGTTGTTGTCGACTGGGGCTCGGGGGGCGGGTTCGCCTGTCAGAACTGCGCGATCGCAGCGACCGGGCTGACGGTGGAGCGCAGCCGTGCGCGCTTCGGTGCCGG
>JBGCER010000031.1:0-8295 GCA_045106515.1 Myxococcota bacterium | reverse complement strand
GAGCCGGAACCCGAGTTCATGGGGTGCAAGCCACCGCCTCGGAACTCATCGAAGAGCTGCACATTGCGGTCCATGGCCGCGGCCTGAACGTCGAGCTGCAACGAGTGGCCCTTACGTGCGAGCTTGGGCAGGAAGGGCAGGCCCATATGCTCGGTCCAGCGCAAGCGGAACGAGTTGTAGTTGTACTTGTCTAGCCGCTCGCCATCATCGTTGTTGACGCCGTTGTTGGGCTCGTAGACGTGGTCGGTGAACCCGTGCGTGTAGTCGAGGGTGACGTACCGACCACGGGGGTTGATGCCGTAGACGCCATAGGCGACACGGTTGATCTGAATGCCGGAAAACAGAGTACTAAACTCCAGTCCCACCGTGCCCGCGACCGAGCGGTTGAAGGGCCGGAACTTCTTGTCCGCGATGCCACGGAACCCGAACTCGGACAGGAGCGCGCTACCGTTGATGCGGAATCGTGAATTCAGCGGGTAGTTCGTCCTGAAGAACAAGGCGTTGCTGTACTGGTTGTTCTTGGACTCGTACACGGACTGATCATCGGTCGTGTTGGGGTCACCGTCGTCATCGAGACGGAAACCGAAGTCGCTCTTGGCTTGCACGTGCTGTGCGGTGACCGAGAGCTCGGCGTGCCAGCCGTTGTAGGTGTAGCTACCGACGGCCACGACGTTGGCGCCGACGATGCCAAACACGGTCACGCCGTGCTTCTCGCCGTAGTCGAAGCTGCCAATCTGCATGCCGGTGTCGAGAGTGAACGTCTTGAGAGACGGGTTCCTGAGCCGGATGATCGGGATCAGCGAGGGGGGGTGGAACCGAGCCAAGCTGTTGTAGCGGCTGGTCATGGCCTCGAAGGACGACAAATCCTCGGTGTACTCCCAGTTCGCGGTGGCGCGAACTTCGTCGTATCGCAGCGAGAACTTGTCGGTCACATCCTTCTCTAGGAGTTCTTCCTTGGAGATAATGTAGTTCTTATGCCCGAATGCAGTGACGTTATTGTACATGATGTCGCCACTGCGCGTCAGGAACGGCGTGTAGGCGGTGGACACCACGTTGGACAGCTGCTGGATCGACTTATTCTCGACGTCATACCGATAGATGTTGTAGACGCCGGTCTCGTCGGAGCTGAAGTAGATGTTGCCATCGTACGCCGACCAGTGCGCGTCGAGCTCTTCGGTGCTGTCCTGGTTGATGGCGGTGGCCTTCTTGGTCGCCACGTCCATGAGCCAGAGGTCGCCCTGGTAGTTCTTGAACAGCGCGAACACGAGCTGCGTGCCATCGGGAGACCAGTCGACCGACTGGAGCATCTCGCCGGACTCAAACTCGGTCATGTAGGTCTTGTTCGACCCATCGATGTCGATGACGACGAGATTGTGCGTGCCATCGCCATACTCTAGGTAGGCGATGCGCTTGCCATCGGGCGAGACGGCCGGATCGGTGCCTCGCTCGGTGTTGGGGATCTCGGCGAAGGTGTGGCCGCCCTTGGCGCGCCAGGTGCCATTGTTGATCCGGCCCTTCGTCTTCTTGGGCCGAAGGTACTCCACCTCGATCTCGCCGTTTCCGTGCTTCTCGGTCTCGGTTCGGGTCTTGAGGTCGTAGATGGCCAGCTTGTTCCAGTTGTACCCGTCACGCTCAATCCGAATGGCATGGAACGGCAGCCGGGCATTGTGAATCTGGTCTTCTTGCATGGACAAGACGATCTGATCTTGCCCAGGTACAAAGTCGAAGTTCGACGAGTAGGCCGACGGAATCCGGTGGGTCATTCGACCCATCTGCGCAAGAGCCTCGCGGTTGGCCTTCGAGTCGATCTTGCCGCCCGAGCGCGCCGGGTACAGCCGGTCCGGCACCTGCGAGATCGTCATGAAGCCGTAGCTATAGCCTTCGACCATCCACCGGCCGTCCTCGGACGTGCGGGGGTGGATCTCGTAGCGGCCGGAGGCATCCTTGGCGGACTCCCACGAGCGGCGCTCGCGCAGCTTGTCTTGGCCTTTCTTACCTTTCTTTCCCTTCTTTCCCTTGGTGGTGAAGAAGGCGTCCCGATCGGCGGGCGTGTCGAAGGCGTACTTGGTCGCACGGGTCGACAGCTCGACGCCCTTGACCTCGCCCTCTGCGATGAGCCCGGCGTACATTCGCTGATAGTAGGCCTCAACCCACTCTTTCCAGTCATGGTACAGCTGGCGCGGTTCAACGCCCGTCTGCTCTTCGATGATCGCTTCCCAGTGTCCGCGCCAGGCCTTGTCGTGCTCCTTGGCAAAGGCGGCAAAGGCCTCGGATCCGAAGCGCTGGCGCATGTACAGCGCCATAGAATGACCCTGCTGGTACCCGCGCTCGCCGTCGCCAAAGTCCAGCTGAAGCTGGTTGGACTTCCACTGGTCGTAGGTCAGAGCGCGATCTTCGAGGATGGTGTTGCGGATGTGGCGATTACGCGCCGACGACCACCAGTTGTAGCCAGACGTGCTCGACCAGAACTCGGCGCCACCCTCGGTCCACCACCACGGCTCGGACCGGTCGGTGATGAAGACGCTGGCGCCGGCTCCGAGGTCGGCGTCGGCGCCGTCTGGACCCAAGGCGTCGTTCGTGTAGAGCGCGCTCAAGGCCGTACCGACGATATTTTCGCCGCTCGCTTGATTCTTCTTGAGCGACACCACGTGAGCAAACTCGTGCACGAGCACGTTGGAGAACCACTCAGAGCGACCGCGCAGACGGTAGAAAGATCCGCCTGGATTGCCAGAAATCTCGACCCAGTTCCGCGATGGAATGGTGAAACCCTGGAGCTGGTCATATTGCTCCAGCACGACGATATGCACCTTCTCTTGAAGGTAATAGTCGAACTCGGCGCACATTGGGTCGTAGTAGTCCTCGGAGACCTTGGCGACCTTGCGCGCGGCCCACTCACCATTGGTGTAGTGCTTGGCCTTGTCCGGGCCCTTTCGAGACACGGGGTAGTGCACCATGAAGTGCTCAGTCTCGATCGTGTACCACTTCAGATCGGGCCGGTGGTAGAGCGACAAGAACTGGGCGGCTTCTGCCGTGTCAGGCGCAGCAAGGTCGTGAGTAACCATGGCGCCGCCAAGGGTGATCCCAGCGAGGGCAACGCCCATGCACCAAGAGCCCAAGCGACCAGCGGAAGAACGAAGCAAAGAAGACGGGGTACCAGCCATTAGAAGCGGACCTCCACAGCGCCACCAAAGGTGGGGCCATACGTCGGGTGGATGTCTTCGAGGGGGAAGAACTGAAGATCCTGCCCCATGAGGGGAAGGTTGCCACGAAGATGCAGATCGAAGCCGCGGGTCACATTCACAGTCAGCCGGGCCCCAACGTCGAGCTCATTGCCGCCGCTGCCCTCGGTTTTCACCAGGTCTGCCCCGGGATTGAACCAGTTTTTGGCGGTGACGCCGGTCTTCGTCGCCGCTCGATTTCGGAATCGTGGGGACAGCGTGAGGGACACCGGGCCCACTTGGCCCGTCGCTTCGAGCTCAGCGATGATGCGATCGCCGGGCTTGAGACGGCCGAGGAACTGGTTCTGCTCGGTCTCAACCAGGAAGCCTGCCAGACCGCTGAAACGGCGTTGGTAGCCCAAGCGGCCAACGAATGCCAAAGGTCCAACCTGCCGTTTGGCGGCAGCTCCCAAGTAGAGGTCCCAGGTGCCGGTCGAGGTGACGAAGGTCGAAATCTGATTCGGCCCACCTTGGTAGGAGCCCGGGGTCTCTCGGCCAGTCGGTCCCTTAATCTCGGCTTCGGCGATGACCGAGGTCAGCGGCGCCTCGGACTCGTACAATCGGTAGCGGTAGCGGAACCGGATATCTCCCAGAGAGATGCCGGTGATGTTGGTGCCGAGCTTGTCATTCTTGAGGTTGCCCGTGATGAACGGGATGTCCCACTGAATGTCCGCCCGACGCGCCAGCCCGTAGGTCCACCGTAGATTGGTGGTGTGGTAGTTCCACTGGGCATCTTCGAAAGGCACAACGTCGCCATCTGGCGACCAGGCGCCGGTGCCCATCTTGTAGTCGTGGCTCAGTTCGAATTCGGACCAGCCGCGGGGCAAGTCGAGAGGGCGCTCGACCTCGCGAGCGGGCATCGTCTCTCGGGACGACTTGGGTCCGAACGGCTCAGCATGGGCAGATGTGGCCCCGGCCAAGCCGGCCAACAGCAGGAGTGAACACAGCGATCGCAAGGACCCTCCACAGCGCGCCGTCGGGCGCGCATCGACTCCGGGACCGGTGGTGTCGCGAAGCGGCCCGTTGTAAACGGAACCAACACGACCGCGGCCAAGGTCTGGCGCGCATCCTACACCGGGTTCAAGACGGCGCCTTGTAAGGACAGGCGAGAGCAGCCGCAAGGTGCACCCGAACCGAGGTGAGCGGATTACACGGCTCACTAGGACGGCTAAACATCTATGACTGACGCGCCCCTCGACAACGTCGTCATCCGCTTCGCGGGTGACTCAGGCGACGGCATGCAGCTGCTTGGCACTCGGTTCACGCACACCGCAGCCCTCGACGGCAATGACCACGTGACCCTGCCAGATTTTCCGGCAGAGATTCGCGCGCCCGCTGGCACGCGGGGCGGTGTGTCGGGTTTTCAGCTGCAGCTGGCCAACCGAGACATTTTCACTCCCGGCGATGACTGCGACGTACTCGTCGCGATGAACCCCGCCGCGCTCATCAAGAACCTGGCGGATGTTCACCGCGGCGGCTTGGTGGTGGTGAACACCGATCGGTTCGAAGCGACGGACCTAAAGAAGGCGGAGCTCGAGACCAACCCATTGGCCGATGGCTCGTTGGAGCCCTTCCAGGTGATGGGTGTGCCCATCTCCACGCTCACCGCAGGTGCGGTGGAGCCATTCGGCCTCAACCGAAAACAGTCCGACCGGTGCAAGAACTTCTTCGCTCTGGGCATGATGTACTGGCTCTATAGCAAGAGCATGGACGACACCCGAAAGTACGTAACTGGTAAGTTCAAAGCTCCATATCGTGAAGCCAACCTAGCAGCAATGGAGGCGGGCTGGAGCTATGCGGACACCGCCGAACTCCAGGTCGCTCCCCGGACCATCGCCGCAGTTCAAGACGTACCCGATGGGCTCTACCGCACGGTGACCGGCAACCAGGCGCTCGCGACGGGCCTCGTCGTGGCAGCGCAGCGGGCCGGGCACCCACTCTTCTACGGCAGCTACCCCATCACACCGGCGTCCGACATCCTGCACGGCCTGGCGCGATTCAAGAACTACGGGGTCACCACCTTCCAAGCCGAAGACGAAATCGCCGCGGTGTGCGCAGCGATCGGAGCCTCCTACGGCGGAAGTGTCGGCGTGACGGGCACCTCTGGCCCCGGCCTGGCTCTCAAAGCCGAAGGCATCGGCCTCGCCGTGATGGCGGAGCTTCCGCTGGTGGTGGTCAATGTGCAACGGGGCGGGCCCAGCACGGGTCTGCCGACCAAAACGGAGCAGTCCGACCTTCTCCAAGCCTTGTACGGCCGAAACGGCGAGTCGCCGATGGTGATTCTAGCCCCCAGAGGCCCAGCAGACTGCTTCCGAACCGCCTACGAAGCCGTGCGCATCGCACTCACCTACATGACACCGGTGACCATCCTGTCCGATGGCTACATCGCAAATGGGGCAGAGCCGTGGCGTGTACCCGAACCCGACACCTTGCCCGTCATCGACGCGGACCACGCTGTGGCCAGGGAAGGCGAGACCTTCCTGCCGTACTCCCGCGACGAAGCGACGCTGGCTCGCCCGTGGGCCGTGCCCGGCACACCCGGCCTTGAGCACCGGATCGGAGGCCTGGAGAAGCAGCACCTGACCGGAAACGTGTCTTACGACCCCCTCAATCACGAGAGCATGACCCGGCTCCGCGTCGAGAAAATCGACCGGATCGCCCAGGGACTACACCCGACCCGGGTCCATGGCGATGACACCGGCGTCTTAATTATCGGCTGGGGAAGTACATTCGGAGCGATTCGAGAGGCGACGAACCGCTGCCGGGAGAGCGGGCTTCAAGTCGCGCATGTGCAGCTCCGCAACCTAAATCCGTTTCCACCGGATCTAGGCGAGGTATTGGCCCGCTACCACACCGTGCTCATCCCCGAACTCAACCTGGGTCAGCTCCACAAGCTCATCGCCCTAAAGTTCAAGGTGCACGCGCAGGCCTTGCACAAGGTCCAGGGACAACCCTTCAAGATCCGAGAGATCGAGGCGTCTATCCGCGCCTTGTCGCACACGGAGGTGAGCTGATGTCTGGCCTGAAACGCCGAGACTTCATGTCCGACCAAGCGATTCGCTGGTGCCCAGGTTGCGGGGACTATTCGGTCCTCGCCCAGCTCCAGTCCGCCATGGCCGAGATCGGGTTGCCCCAACATCAACATGCGGTGGTCAGCGGCATCGGATGTAGCTCCAGGCTGCCGTACTACATGTCGACGTACGGCTTCCACACCATCCACGGCCGGGCCCCCGCTGTGGCGACCGGGCTCAAGCTGGCCAACCCAGACCTCTCCGTGTGGGTGATCACCGGCGATGGCGATGCACTCTCCATTGGTGGCAACCACCTCGCCCACGTGCTCCGACGCAACGTAGACCTGAACATCTTGCTGTTCAACAACCGGATCTACGGCCTGACCAAGGGGCAATACAGCCCGACCTCCGAGGTGGGCAAGCGAACCAAGTCCTCCCCCATGGGCGTGGTGGACGAGCCCATCAACCCCGCGGCCTTCGCCCTCGGTAGCGGAGCCGCCTACGTCGCTCGGTCGGTCGACGTGCTGCCAAAGCACCTGCGCCAGGCCCTGGTCGACGCACATGCGCACACCGGCACATCCTTCCTCGAGATCCTGCAAAACTGCAATATCTTCAATGATGGCGCGTTCGCCGAGCACACCGACAAGGCCGCACGGCCCGAGCGCATCCTCTACCTCGCGGCGGGAGAGCCGCTGGTCTGGGGTACGGAGCGCCCCATGGGGCTCGCTCAGCGTGGCATGGCCCTCGAAATTATCGAGGTCAACAGCCCAGAAGATGAAGCTCGATGCGTGGTGCACGACCCCAGCGATCGCAACCTGGCTTGGGCCCTCGCCACCCTTGAAGGCGACGCGGTTCCGCTCATCCTCGGCGTCTTATTCGATGGACAGCGCCAGCCCTATGAAGTGGGCGTTCGAGACCAGATTCTAGATGCTCAGGGCGGCCTGGAAGCCGAAGACATTCACCGTCTGCTGCAGACCCCTGACGCGTTTACGGTCCGCTAGTGGCGCCCACCCCTCCCCGCCCGATCCAAGAGCTGCCCACCCAGGTTTGTCGGAACTTGGCTGGTGTCTTTTGCGATATCGATGACACGCTCACGTGGGACGGCCGCATCATCCCAGAGGCATTCAGCGCCCTATTTGCCCTTCAACAATCGGGCCTACGCGTCGTCCCCGTCACAGGTCGCCCGGCAGGCTGGGTCGATCAGATCGCGCGAACCTGGCCGGTCGATGGCTGCGTGGGAGAAAACGGAGGTCTGTGGTTCTATATGAAGAATGGCCGACTGGTTCGCCGGTTCCTCCAGTCCGACGAGCAGCGCCAGTCCAATCGAGCCCGCCTCGATGCAGCCGCCACACACATCCTCAAGGCCGTGCCCGGCACGGCGCTGGCCTCGGACCAACCCTACCGAGAACTCGACCTCGCCATCGACTTTTGCGAGGATGTACCAGAGCTTTCGGCACGCGAAATCGACCGAATCACCCAGGAGTTCACCGCGGTAGGCGCCACGAGCAAGGTATCGAGCATCCACGTCAATGGCTGGTTTGGAGCCTTCGACAAGGGAGACGGCTGCCGCAGGCTGGTGGCGGACCTGTGGGGCGAGGACCTCGATACCCAACGAGAGCGTTGGGTCTACGTCGGAGATTCCGCAAATGATGAGCCCATGTTCGAGGCCTTTCCACACAGCGTCGGCGTGGCCAACGTGGCGGAGTTTCTTCCGCGCATGAATAGCTGGCCCACGTTCATTTCTGCTGGTGTCGGTGGTCACGGATTCAGCGAGATAGCTCGAAAAATCTTGGATGCGCGCGCCGCGTGAACGGATAGCCCGGCCCCACTTGGTGGGAGGACACCGTGGCCGACAACCCGTTCGCGTCGCCGAAGTTGAGTGGAACAACCGCGCCGAGCCGCCCCAACGGAAGGTCGCGCAGCCTCGAAGAGGCTCGATTTACCCCCATTATGGACATGTACATGGTCGGAATGCGACCGTGGCTCAAATTCCTGGGCGTGGTTGGCATCATCCTCGCCGCCCTGGTCATTCTTGGCGCGGTCCTGGCGTTCCTCGGAGGCTTGAT
>JBGCER010000030.1:0-5516 GCA_045106515.1 Myxococcota bacterium | reverse complement strand
CGGTCTGTCCGACGCCGATGAGAAGGCGCTGGGGACCGATCCGAACGACTCGGACAGCGACGACGACGGCCTGTCGGATGGCGATGAGGGGCTAGAGCACGGCACCGATCCATTGGACGAGGACACCGATGATGATGGCCTGACCGCTGAGGTCGAGGTCAACGACACCGAGACCGATCCGGTCAAGCCCGACACCGATGGCGATGGCCTGGATGATGGCGAAGAGGTCGACGACTACGGCACCGATCCTCTCGATCGGGACACCGATGGCGATGGCCTTGAAGACGGCAGCGAAGTCAGCCTCTGGGAGACCGATCCGCTGGACGAAGACAGCGATGATGACCGACTGTCCGATGGCGACGAGGTTCTGGTCTACGACACCGACCCCAATGACAAAGACACCGATGACGGCGGTCGCAATGACGGCGACGAGGTCGAGGTGGATGGTACGGATCCCCTGGTCGGCTCGGACGATCTCGTCGACACCGACGGAGACGGGCTCACCGATGTGGCGGAGCGAGAGACCCACGGCACCGACCCCAACGACGCCGATAGCGATGATGATGGCCTGTCCGACGGCGAAGAAGTGTTGGAGACCGGGACGGACCCCAACGATGACGACTCCGACGATGATGGCCTGCTCGATGGCGAGGAAGTCAACGAGCATCAGACCGACCCGCTGGACGCCGACACGGATGATGGCGGTGTGGATGATGGGACCGAGGTGAGACGCGGCTCCGATCCGCTCGACCCGGCCGATGATGATCCCGCCGATGTGGATCCTGAACTGTTCTTTGCCGGTGGATGCGCGTGCGATACCGCGACGCCTTCTGCTCCATTGGGCTGGATGCTGGGCATACTCGGGTTGGCGGCGTTGGTACGACGCCGTCGGCGGTAGCCTAGCGGTACTGTCGCTTGGCTGGTGGCTCGCGCAGCGGCCCGCTAGTACGCTATCATGGGCCTCGGAGGTGGATTGGACAGTTGGCCAATCATCGCTCTGGCTGTGTGCGCAGCCGCTGGCCTGACGGTGCTTGTGGTGCTTACCCTACGGTGGCACACCACATCTCTGCGACGACAGGCCGAACAGCTGAACCGAGAGGTTTCGCAGCGGCGCGGAGTGGAGGCAGCCCTCCGGCAGAGCCATACCCACTATCGAACCGTGTTTCAGAGCGCGTCCGGTGGACTGGTCATCGTCGAAGATGGCCGGATTCGTGAAGCGAACCCGGCGGCTCGGGCGCTGTTTGCCGATGATGATCTTGTAGGCCGCGCCTTCTCAGACCATGTGCCGTGGGACAGCGATCAGGGCGACACCTGGGTCCGATGCCTCCGGTCGGATGGCGTCCCGTTCTACGCCTCGGTTTCCGCTCACGTGTTCGGAAATAATGCCCATTTATACACAATTTCCGATGTTTCGAGCCTGGTGTCTGCCCAGGAGCAGCGCCGTGAGATGGAAGCCGAGCTCGCGCACACGCACCGACTCGAAGCGATTGGGCGTCTTGCGGGCGGCGTCGCGCACGATTTCAACAACATGCTGACAGCCTTGGCCGGTGGCGCCGAGGTGCTCCGGGCGGAGCTTCCGTCTCACCGTCTGGAGGGGGAGGTCGGCGAGGTGCTGACCGATCTAGAGTCGGTGGTGCGCCGCGGCTCCCAACTCACGGGGCAGCTGCTCTCGTTTGGACGGCGCCAGGAGTTGGTCACTCGAATGGTGGACCTGACCGGGCTGATCCGTGACCTGGAGCCCATGCTCCAACGTGCGCTGCGCGATGATGTGGTGCTTCGCATCTCGCTTCCCTCAGAGCAGCTATCGGTCATCGTCGATCCCACTCAGCTAGAGCTGTCCCTGCTCAACTTGGTGTTGAACGCGGGCGAGGCCCAGCCGGGCGGCGGTGAGGTCCGGGTTGGTCTGTCCACGCTCGGACCGGGCGATGCGTCGTTGCCTCCGCTGCCGCGCGCGGCCCACCAGTGGGCCTTAGTGACCGTGGCGGATGATGGCATTGGGATCCCCGAGGCGGATATCGCCCATGTGTTTGAGCCCTTCTACAGCACGAGAGACGGGGGTACGGGCTTGGGCTTGGCGGCGGTTCATGGCTTCGCGTCCCAGTCGGGTGGCTGGTTGAAGCTGTCGTCCCAACCAGGGCGCGGCAGTGAGTTTCGGCTGGGGTTGCCCGTCGAGAGTGGGGCTCCGGCCCAGGTGTCGGAGATGCCAACCCCCATCGATAGCCGCGAACTCATGGGGGCTCGGGTCCTGGTGGTGGACGACAACCCAGAGGTCCTCCGGGTCATGCAGCGCATCTTGAGCCGCGCCCGGTTCGACGTGGTGGCGACGTCTCGACCGCGAGAGGCGCTGGCCCTCGCCAATCGGGAGGTCTTCGACTTGATTGTCACGGACGTGATCATGCCGGAGCTGCGAGGGCAGGAACTCGTTCGGCGGATCCGCGAGAACCGCCGCTCGCAGGTGGTGCTCTTCGTGAGTGCGTACACGGACACCAATGAAAACGGAGAAATTGAAGATCCGGTGCTGCACAAGCCCTTTACGCGCAATGACCTGCTGCGGGCCGTGCGCGATGTGCTGGTCTAGCCGCTAGTCGAAGTCCTGCACCCAGCGAAGGTCTACGCCGAGTGCGCCATTGAACGGGAGTAAATACCCTTCTCGTCGACGGCTTGCGTACCACGCAGACAGCAGAAGGCTCTCATCCGCCCGCCAGTCGACGCGGGCAAAGAGGTCGTCGCGCACCAGGTTGATCTCGGCCAGGGTGGAGAGGGTGGGGCTCCATCGTTGTCGTACCAATACACGAGGTTCGCTGCTGTATTCGCCGCGCAGGTTCACGCCCGTGTTCAGGTCGATCTCCGGGAGGCGTTCCCAGAGTCCGGTGTCGCGCAGTCCTAGGCCTAGATAGTCGTTTTGCACGAAGTCCTTCACCACGAAGTCCGCCGCGGCCAAACCGACGGCATTGGTGAGTTCGCCCATGTCTTCTAGGTCGTCGGCGGTGACGCCAAACCAGAGCAGGGCGTTGATGTCCGACTGGGGCAGCCTGGGTTCGGAGGCGGTGCGACTGTTCCAGTCCGAGTAGGGGCCGACGATGCGGTAGTTGACCCGGTACTGCCGAGATCGGGACTGGATGTCCGCGCGCAGATCGAAGTCCACCAGTGGATCCCATGAGAAGGCGTCGTCGAAGCGCAGCTCGCCGCGCTGAACGTCGAACTCGCGGTCTTGTACGTAGACAACGCCGTCATTGACGGTGACGTCGCCGAGCAAGCCCATGCGCGAGGTGTCGCCCATCAGGGTGAGCTCGGCCGATGCGGTGGCGTCGCTGACATTGTTCAGCAGCCGGATGGTTCGGTCGGCGTGAATGTCGATGTCGAGGCCGAAGTAGGGGGGTTCGTCGGTAGGGGGAGCGGCCACCAGCAGGTATTCTTCGAGGGCGACGACCCAGTCTTCCCAGTCGATACGCTCGGTGAAGGCCATATCCGTCACGTCCACATCTGCGTGCAAGAGCAAGCGGCCCGTGGGCCCATCAAAGGCGATGTCGGCGTTCCCTGCTGCTGGCGGCAGGTCGTCGACCCACTGCATCTGCACGTCGCGGGCGGTGGCGCGCAGGTCGTAGCGGGTGGGGATCCATTGTGTGGAGGCGATGACGCCCGCGGGGAATCGGCCTGGCGTGCGTGTAAATTGGCTGGCCAGACGCGGCGTTCTAAGGGCATCTCCAGTGATTCGGCCTCCGCCAGCATTGGCGGCCAGCTGCGCGATACGGATGCCATCGGGAGTGACCCGCGCTCGGGCGTGCACGTCTTCGAGGGCGGCGGGAAGGCCTTCGTGCCGCATCAAAGGTGCGTCCAACACCAAGTCCACCACCGAGGTGCTCTGGCCGTCGGTGCCGCCGCTCTGCATGTTGATGTTCAAGGCCCCTTCGGACCGGGTCAGGCCGGGTACGAAGGCCGGCAGCCAGACGGCGTCCAGGGCCCCCGACCCGCGCAGGGCATTGGATGCGCCCTCTCCCTCTGCGGTGAGCGCCAAAGCGCTCTGCCCGCCCTTGAGCGCCACGTCTCGGACGGTCCACCGGTTGCCAGTCAGGCTCAACAACCAGGGTTTGTTGGGGTCGCTGCTCAGGCTGTGGCGATCCCAGGCCACCAGCACGTCGGGGAGGCGAGCGCGCAGCTCCGGAGGGCTCGGTTGCTCTCCCAGGGTGCCCCACAGCTCTAGGTCGCCGGTGATGTGGGCCTCCACCGCCTGTCCATCGGCCGCGACCGGGTACATACGGTCGATGGGGACGCGGTTGAAAAGGGCCGTGAGCGTGTAGGGCTGCTCGCCCCACAAGCCCAGCGAGAGGTCGCTATCGATGGTGGAGCCCAGCAGGTCGCCGTGAGCCAGCAGCACGCCATTGGTGGTCTCGGCCTGGATGGTGCTGTCGGGGATCGGCTGGCCCGCGAACTGCAGCCCGCTCAGGTTGATGGTGCCGTGAGGGGCGGGTTCGAAGAGCGTGTTGTCAATCCGCAGATCGGCGCTGACTTCGCCCCCCAGCTCGCCGTTGAGACCTGCGAGCGCGTCCAGTTTTGGCAAGGATAGCGTCCCGGTCGCATATAGGTCCAACGCCCACTCTCGCCCGACGCCTCCGGTCAGTGTCAGACGATCCTCCTCGCCTCGCTCCACGGTGATCTCGTCGAGGGTGAAGGTGCCCTGGTGGAGTCGCCCCCGGGCTTGACCGGTGTCGAAGGTCTCGCCCACGAGGGTGACCGCCTGCATGTCGAGCTGGGCGGCGCCGTCCAGGTCGTTGAGCGGCCCATCGAGGACCAAGCTCCCATCGATGACCTGCCCGGTGATCACGTCGCCCAGGTCGACGAACATGCCCACCAGATCTTCGGCGCGGCCTTCGGGGATGACCACGTCGGTGTGCATGGGCAGGCCGGGTGCTGCAAAGTCCATGCTGAAGGTGCCCAGATACCGGGTCTGGCCCCGGAGCCCGCGCGCTTCGGTGAGCACCAGCCGCTTCATGTCGGGGGAGGCGATGGTGGCGGTCAGGCGGTCTGCGTAGGGGATGCCGGACACCGAGAAGTTGCGCAGATCGCCGGTCCCCTTGACCTGCAGGGACTTGAACTCGCCCCAGAGCCGGCCTTGAAGGCGGCCCGTGCCTTTGATTTGGCTACCGCTCAACGGGCGCAGCACCGATAGGTCCCCGCGCTTGAGGTCGAAGCGGACATCCAGCGGTCCTTGAGGTCCGAAGCCGATGTCCGCTACGACCGTTCCCTTGTTTCGGCCTGCGATCAGCTCGTGTCCGTCCAGGACGATGTGGTCCTTGAACAGCGTGACATTGCCCTTGAGGGACGCCGTCGGAATGTCCAGCATCCGACCGCTTTTTGGCTGGTCTACGGGCCCCTGGCGCACCATGAAGTCGGCCAGATCCACCTGGAAGGGACCCGTGAGTTTGAGGGGGGCGAGGGGACCGGACACCTGGGCGCTGACGGACCCGTCGAAGTCGACCCAGGGGTTGGGTGCGGCGGAGAACGCCCGCAAGAGCGCC
>JBGCER010000029.1:0-6365 GCA_045106515.1 Myxococcota bacterium | reverse complement strand
CTCGGACAATGACTCCATCTCTGATGCCGACGAGGCGGGTCCCAATAAGCGCAACCCGGTGGACACCGATGGCGATGGCCTTCCCGACTACCGCGACCCTGACGACGACAACGATGGCTTCGACACCATCGGCGAAGTGGCGGGTGGCATCCGGGACAGCGACAATGATGGCATCCCCAATCACCTGGACGTCGACAGCGACAACGACGGCGCGACTGACGCCGCAGAAGGAACCGGGGACTTCGATGGGGATGGGATCCCCGACTACCTGGACGCGGGAAGCGATATCGCGTCCCGCCAAGAGCCCAAGGCGCCAGACGCGCGCGGCTTCGGCCTCGGGTGCAGCGCTTCTGGCGGTGTGCCCACGGGCGGGCTGTTCGCGCTCGGCTTGATGCTGATCGGGCTACGCCGGCGTCGCGCCTAGGACGTCCCACAGGCCGTCGACGGTCGGCTGAGGGGCTCGGGGTCGCACGGGCTCCGCGGTGGCTCGTTCGGCGATGGCGACCCAGAGTCGGGCCCATTGGCCGACCAGGGCCGAATCCACGGTGCCGGGCAAGATGCGCACTTCGAACGTTCGCTTATCCGAGCGAGGGTGTGCGAGATTCTTCAGGTTAAAATCGACATATTTGCTCAGCCCGACCTGAGCGAGTCGCTCCCGCGCAGCGGACCATTCCAGGCTGCGAAAGTCGGGGGCGCGCACGACCTCCAGCAGAGCCTCGGGCCAAGCGCCCAGCCGGGTGCACCGAGGGTTGGTGCGCAGATGCGTCTTGAGCGCCGGGCCCCAGGTGGTGAGCAGCTCGACCAGGTTGGCGACCGCACCCGCGGATTCCAGCCTCGACGCGTCGAGGTGCAGGTGGGTGGCCGCCTCGGTCGGCACCGAAAACCCAAGGGAGACGGCGGTCTTCAGCAGCTGTGAGATCACCTGTTCAAAGTCGGCGTCCGGCTCGATGGGCGGGGTCACGATCTCGCAGGGCCGCTCGCGTTCGCCGGGTACGGGGGCCGCGATGCAAATCGGGGAGCCGATCTCGTCGACGACGCGCCACATGCCGCCCGGGCCAGGGGTCGGGCGGGTGCCGAAGGCGGCCGCAGTGGGCACCACGGCTGCGTGGGCGCCTTCGGTGGGCTCCGCCAGGCGGCGGACCAAGTGCAGGAGCCGAAGGTCATCGCTGACGATGCGGTACCACCCCGGCCGCGCTGGCGCGTTGGGGTCCAAGCGGTCGCGCAACGTCAGATCATCGACGCAGCTCGCCACGGGCCGGCCCGCGGAGTCCAGGGAGCGAAAGCCTAGGGTTAAGCTTTCGAATGTTTTCATGCCTTCGACCAGGCTGGGCTCGGACTGCGGATGAAAGAAGGGCTCGACCATGCCTCCCGCGCCGGCCAAGGCCACGGCCAGATCTCGCCGCGTTCGTCCAGCGGGCGCCATGAGCTCCAACTCAACGCCGACGCGCCAGCCGAGGCCGCTCATGGACTGACGCGCGCCCGCTCTAGCTCGGAGCGAATGTTGTCTTCCGTGCCCCAGAGGTACTTGTTCTGAACCCGGCTCTTGGCGTCGGAGAGCGAGGTGCCCCAGAGTCGGGCGAGCGCCTGGGCATCCGCAGAGGTGTACGGCGTCATATAGAAGGAACAAGCCGTTTTATTCTGGTAGCGCAACCAGTCGCGCTGGACGTCGAGCTTGGACTCGATCCGCGCCGTTTGGCCTGCGGCGACCTTGGCGCCGATCATGGTCTTGGTGTCGGACAGGCTGTTTCCGAAGTAGGTGCCGATCAACATATTGGCGTGGCACGGATCGTATTTGGAGCTCACGAAGGCTTGGAAGGGATCTTGGATCCCATTGCCGGACACCGGCGCGTGCGGAACCGCCCGCAGGGGCGTCTTGCGGGCCATTGGCAGCAGCTGGGCCCGCACGTAGGCTTCGTTTCCATCGAGGATCTTGTCTTCGATACTAACTTTGGCGTCGCTCACGCTGATGCCCCAGAACGACGCCAAGACCTCGGCATCCTTGTAGCCAAAGCCCGTCTGGTAGAACTGGCATCGCATCTGGCGGTCCGTGCGACCCTTCCGACGAGCCTCTCGCAGATAGTCAGCTAGAACGTCGGTTGTGCCCCACTGGATCTTCTGGCCGATATAGGCCTTGGCCTCTCCCTGGGACATGCTGAAGGTTCGGGCGATGAAGTGGGCATCGCACAGGGTGTACGGGCTGTTGATGTAGGCCTTGAGCGCCGCGGAGTCCTGCGCCGGCTTGGAAAGACGCGGGCCCTTCGCCATGGCACTCACCGTTCCCATGCCCGACGTCAGCGCCAGCACCACCACCAATCTCAACAAGCGCATCTTGGCCTCCGCATCGCCGTAGCTTACGCGTCTTGGTTGCTCGTTTCGTCTGGCGGTTCCGTCAGCGCGTCGATTTCTGCGATCAGGAAGTACTTGCCGGGCCCGTAGGTGATCCGGGGGGCGAAGGGCTCCAGGATCCGCGTGTCGAGGGGCTCGACGTGGAACGAGTCCAACCACTTGCGAAGACCCTGGCGGAGCGGAGTGCGCATGCCCGACAGATCCGCGAAATCGACGATGATGACTTTGCCGCCCGGGGCCAGCGTGCGGCGCGCATTGTCGAGGGCCGCGAAGTCGTCTTGCACCATGGACAGGCAGTAGCTGAACAGGATCCGGTCCGGTCGTTCGCCGAGCAACTCGGTGTATTCGGCATTCTCGGCGAAGCCGTGCTGCAGGCGGGCCCAGGGGCACCGGCTCTGCGCATGCTCCAACATCTCGTCGGAGGCTTCGATGCCACCCAGGTGGGCCGGTGGACGGCCTTGGTGCAGCTTGCGCAGGTTGCGTCCGGTGCCAGGACCGATCTCCACCAGGCGGGTCCAGGAGGGGTCCTCCAGGAGCTGCTTGATCGCGGTGTCACGTCCGAAAAGGTAGTATTTACGGGTAATATCGTAGATATGCCGCGCCCAGCCATAGTAGCTATTCAAGAAGGTGCGGTGCTCTGCGGTATCTTCGAAGGATTCGCGGACGTCGGTGGGAGTCATCAGTGGGCCACTCGGTAGAAGGCTACTTTTCGGTACTGGCGGCTGCGATCCTGCTCGGTGGAGGCATCGGTCGCCTCGACCATGGGGATGAAGCGCTTTTCATAGCCCACGTTCTCGACCATCGAGTGCCCTTCCACGGAGCGAGCGAGCACGATGGCGCCGTCGCGGCTGGTGCGGAAGATCTCGTCGAGCAGGTGCCGTTGGCTGTCTTGGTCGAGCCAGTCGGGTGCGTCGCACAGCGTGTAGTGCGACCACGTCTTGGCGCCGGCTGAGCCCAAGACCTCGAACAGGTTGCGGTTGTGGTACCGCACGGAGGTCGGGGCGCGGAAGGACGATTCCCAGCGGTCCTTACGGAGATAGGGCGGCACCGCGAGCTGGTTGTCGTGGTTGAACTCGCCGGCGACCGTGTACCAGACAAACCAGTTGGTCTCGCAGTCCGTGGCGGCCACACGCTTGAGGTGCTCCAAGAAGAAGTCGGAGATGCTCATGCCCTCGGTCTGCACGATGCGGTCGCGTTGCTGGAAGTTGATTCCGAGAGAGACCAACTGGAGCGGGCTGTTGAGCACGGCCTTGACGTGGGGCTTGTTCAGCACGGGGCCCACCCACTCGTCGACGGCGGCCATGCGCTCTTCAGGGCTCTTCTTGACCATCTCTCGGAGCCAGTCCACGTCGATGCCGACCTGCTTGCGGAAGGCGTTGAGCATCTTGGCCGTGAGTCCCTCGCGCAGCATGGACTTGTCGAAGCGGTCGTGGTGGCGCTTCCAGTAGCGCTGCATCCACCGCGGCATGGTCTCGGACAGCCGGCGCACCGTGCGCTCGGGGTCGCTGGACCAGCCGCGGCCGAACAGGTCGTAGAACTGGCTGTAGGACTCCATGCGCTGGGCGGAGGTGACCTTGAGCGCCGCCAGGGCGAGGTGGTGGGGGTTGATGTCCACCGCGTCGATGCGCTGGGGGCGCCCGGTCATGAGCCCCGCCACGCCGCAGCCGGCGCCGGTGATGCACAGCACGCTGCTGTCTTCGCCGATCTCCAAGAAACGCTCGTCGACTTCCGCGTCTTCCCACAGGATGTTGTAGACGAAGAGCTTCGAAAAGGTCCGCTGGAACAGCTTGTCCCGAAGGGCCATGGTTCGCTCCGATGCCGCGATGGTGCGGGGGAGCGCGCGTGTAACCAGCGAGCGCCAGAGGAGCACAAGGGTTGTTCTGGGCGGTCGCAGGGCCCCGGTGAGCGGCTCGCCTATGCGCTCTCGGCCCGCTTCTTGAAGGCCTCGAGCGTGGCAGGCAGGGTGCGGCTGGTGAGCGCTTTGACGATGGGGCCGGGCACGAGGCCCTTGGGCTTGACGTCGATCGTATACGTGGCGCGGGTGCGGCCACCGGGCAGCTCCGTGAGCTCCCACGAGCCCTCCGAACGCTTCATCACATTGCTGCTGTCCAGGGACCAGGTGACCTTATTGGGGCGTTGGTGGCTCATTTTTAAGGTGTAGTGAACCTTCTTGATCACCTCGACCTCGTACTTGACCAGGGCGCTGGCGTCCGAGCTGTTCAGCACGCTCACCGTTCCCACACTATCCAGGAACTCCGGGTACTTTGCATAGTCCACGATCACGTCAAAGAGCGTGTCTGGGGAGACGTCAACTTCGATGGTTTGGCTGGCACCGGGCATGTGGGGCTCCTGGGCAAGGGTCGGTGGCGACACCTTACTCGCTGGTGGTGATCGAACGCTCGAGTCAGGGCGTTGTATAGAACCCGGCTGCGCTGGCGGTGAGGCGCCCTGTCCACCGCCCCGACCCGCCCAGGCCTGCCACACCGTGATACCCACGTCGCCGTCGTGGAGGCCTCTTGGGTCATCGATTCTTGCTCGCAACATCGCTCGTTTTTGGCCTGTTCGCCTGTGCGCCAAAGGCGGCTCCCCAGACCGCTGCTGCCGAGTCTGCGGGGCTCGAAGGGACGTGGTGGTTGCTGCTGGACGCCACCGGGCCCCCGGTGGGCGAACTGCGGGCCAAAGGCCCGGTGGTGACCACCGTCGATGTGCGCGGTAAAACTGTAGATTGGAGCTTCAGTGCCGAAGGCTCTGGGTGGGAACTGCGGGGGCCGTCGGGCCGGGTCCTCCAGGCCCAACCCTTGTCGCCCAACGACCTCTTCGTCTTTGATGCTCGGGGCAATGCCTCGCAAGCGGTCCGCGAAGTAGTGGTTCCATCCTCACTCGTCGGCCGGTGGATCTTGCGTGACCCCAACGCGGCAAAGGGGATGCGGCTCGACGTCCGCGCGCCGGTCGCCGATAGCGCAGCGACAATCACGGTGGATGGGGAGACCAGCGCCTTGAGCTGTGTGCGCAGCTTTGGGCGCCTGGGTTGGGTGCTCGCACCGACGGCGGGCCTGGGGCCGCCGCATTTGGCGTTCCTGCATCCGCAGCAAAACGGGTCTTGGCTCGTGAGTGGTGAAGACCCCGGTCGCGTGAGCGTGTTGTACCGCGAGAGCGCCCGGCCGAGCTGGGTGCCGGCGGAGCCCTAGCAGCACCGGCGCTGGGCGCCCCCCCAGGACCGGTGTGGATCTCAGGGGTCGTTGGGTGCGGTCCGCACGCCGTTCCGAATCCCGCTACAGCCGCTCCGCCAAGAAGGACTCCAGCTTGTCGCTGTGGATCCGCTCTTGCTCGCAGGTATCGCGGTGGCGCACGGTGACGGTGCCATCGGTCAAGGTGTCGTGGTCCACGGTCACGCAGAACGGGGTTCCGGCTTCGTCCATGCGGGCGTAGCGCTTGCCGATGCTCTGCTTGATGTCGTGCTGCACGATCCACCGCTTGCGCAGGTCCTTGAAGATCTTGCCGCTGAGCTCGGGCAGTCCATCCTTCTTGGTCAGCGGGAAGATGCCGACCTTGATGGGTGCCAAGCTGGGCTTGAGCTTGAGAACTTCGGGTGAAGGCCGGGAGTCGTCGATGTCGTACGCGTCGGCCAGCAGGACCAAGACGCCGCGGGTCAAGCCGGCAGCGGGCTCGATGACGTCGGGCAGGAAGCGCTCGCGGGTCTCGGGATCGAAGATTTCGAGCTTCTTGCGGCTATGCTCTTGGTGCTGGGTGAGGTCGAAGTTGGAGCGGTGAGCCACGCCTTCGAGCTCGCCGTATCCGGGCTCGGTGAAGGGGTAGCTGTACTCGATATCGACGGTTCCGGCGCCATTCTTGGCGTAGTGGGCAAGCTCGTCTCTGTCGTGCTCCCGCAGGATGAGACGGTCGGGATTCACGCCTTGGTCCTTCCACCACTGCAGGCGGGCCTGGGACCAAAACGCGTACCACTTCTTGGCTTCGCTGGGATGGCAGAAGAACTCCATCTCCATCTGCTCGAACTCGCG
>JBGCER010000028.1:0-4538 GCA_045106515.1 Myxococcota bacterium | reverse complement strand
GTGCGGGCCACGGGACCCCGCCCTTGTGGGCGCTGGCGATTCCGCTTGTGCTGGCGGCCCGGCGAAGGCGTCGGGTAGCATGAGCCATGCACGATGCACTCCTGTTGAACGCTGACTTCTCGCCGGTAGGTGTGGTGGCGTGGCAGCGGGCGGTCTGTTTGGTGCTGGACCACAAGGTTCGCATTGTTGAGGGCTACGCAGGCCGACGAGTGCGAGCGCCCAACTTTGAGATGGAGTGGCCGGCGGTTGTGCACCTTGTTCGGTACGTACGCATTGCGTTTTCGCCGCCGCTGAACCGCATGAGCGTGCTCGCCAGAGACCGCTTCTCGTGCCAATATTGTGGCTTGCAACCTAGATTGCCGAGGCGACCAGACACCGGAAAGCTGACGTTGGACCACGTGGTTCCCCGAGCGGCTGCGCTCAACGGACGGGTTCGGTTGCCCTGGAGTGGCAGAGATGTGCCCCTCACGTCGTGGCAGAACTTGGTCACCGCATGTGGCCCTTGCAACCACAAGAAGGGGCACCGGTCCCTGGTGGAGTCCGGGTTCGAACTCCGCAGGATCCCTCGGCGGCCGCGGCCTCAGGATGCCATTCGAGTGGCTCTGGCTCGGATCTCCGTGCCCGCGGAGTGGCGCAATTATCTTCCGCTCGACGAGTGAGTGAGGGCGGGTGTGCCGTGGTGCGCACCCCTAAGATCGCGTGCAGCGACTGGGAGAGCGATCCGGGATGCGATACGGCCGTGGGCCGCCCGGAGCACTTCTTGAGCATCCTCGTCGTGGATGTAGAGGCCACCTGTTGGCCCGATACGCTGCCAGAGCTACGCAATCACCAGCGTGAGCTCTCGGAGATTATCGAGATCGGTGCCGTTCGGCTGACTGGGCCAGAACTCGCCTATGACGGTGAGTTTCAGACTTTCGTTCGGCCGGAGGCGCGACCGCAGCTGTCGGCTTTCTGCCAGAAGCTCACCACCATTCGGCAGTCGGATGTGGATGATGCGCCCGTGTTTGCCGATGCGTACCAGCAGCTGCTGGATTGGGTCGGGGACGATGGCGCGCTCGCCACGATGGTGTCGTGGAGCGCCTACGATCAGCAGCTCTTCGAACGGCAATGCGCCGAGGCGAACATCGAGGAGCATCCCCGATGGGACCACGTGGACCTAAAAGCAGAGTTTGGGCGGTGGATGTTCACCCAGCACGGCGAGCGGGCTCGGTTCCGGCTGGCCGAAGCCTTGGTCCGGGGCGGCGTGCCCATCGATGGTCAAGCCCATCGGGCCATCGATGATGCGCGCAATACTGCCGCTCTGCTTCGTCGTATTCGCTTTCCAAACGCCACTTCGCCGCTCACTCGGCATGCGCTCCGGGTCATGCGAGATCGGGATCCTTCGCCGTGCAATTCGGCGCACCTCCGCGGCGTCATCCCAGACCCAAAGCGTTGGTACGCCCGGATTCGGCACGAGCTCGTGCGCATGCAACTGGCCGTCGACCTGGGCCAAGGCAAAGGCATGCGGCTTACGGAGTATGGGCGGTCGATCCTCGGACAGCTCGACCTGGACAACCTCCCCAGGGCGGTGGACCCGGAGCGACCCGTCGGGTGACTCTCGCCCAGTCTCATGAGAGCATGGGGCTACGGAGTCCAGTCATGCGGAACGTGATCGCAGTCGTGATGTTGGTGGGGTGCACCGAAGCTCAGATCTCTGAGCCCGCCGATCTGCTCATGGATCCCATTCGTCTGGATGTGGGCCCGCTCGTTCCAGGTCAGTCGTTGGAGCGGCGGCTTACCATCGCCGATGTGTCTGGGCGTACGGAGGGTGTGGAGCTGCAGCAGCTCAGCCTGTCCGGCCGTGGCGTGGACATGGTGTCTGTCTCCTCCACTGCGGAGCTCCCGGCGAGCCTGGCTGCGCCGTTGCCGCTCGTCGTTGAGTTCGCCACAGCCAATGCCGCGGAACCTGGGCTGTACACGGTCGATGTCTTGGCCGAAGGCACCGATGGCGTCGAGGACTTCGCCCTCACCTCGCGGCTGACCTTCGATGTGTTGGCGTGCGATGAAGATGGAGATGGGGCGTTGTCCCTGGTTTGTGGCGGCGACGACTGCAATGACCAGTCGAGCGCGATCCGACCGGGGCGCGAGGAGCTCTGCAACGGCATCGATGACGACTGCAACGGCCTGATCGATGATGTGCCCGATCTAGACGGGGATGGCTACCCGCTCTGCGAAGACTGTGATGACTCCGACCCAGACGTGTTTCCTGGGGCGACCGAGCGCTGCAATGGCGTGGACGACAACTGCGACGGGGTGACTCCAGCCGAAGAACTCGACGCCGACGGCGACCGGTTTCGAGGCTGCGATGGCGACTGCGATGACGGCGATGCTCGGATCAATCCTGCAGCACCCGAGCTCTGCGACGGCCGAGACAGCGACTGCGATGGCGTGATTCCGGAGTCCGAGCTCGATCGGGATGGCGACGGCGTCGCCGTGTGCGCCCGTGACTGCGACGATGACGATCCAGACGTGTTTCCCGGCAACCCCGAACGCTGCAATGGCATGGATGAAGACTGCGATGACGTGATCGATCCCGATGGGGTCTGTCCCTGCGATCGAGAGGAGCTGGCCGGTCAGATCTACTTGTTCTGCACCATGCCGCGCACCTGGTCCGACGCCGAAGCGGTCTGCCAACGGTGGAACTACGATCTGCTGACCATCGACGGGTCCGTGGAAGACGCCTGGGCCTTCTCTACGCTTCAGTCCATCGACCGGTCGGAGAAGTGGTGGATGGGTATCAACGATCGGCGTCGCGAGGGGGCTTTCGAGTGGAGCAGCGGCTCCGCCGTGTCCTATACCAACTGGAACCCGAACGAGCCCAATGACTCGGGCCGTGGCGAAGATTGCGGGCAGCTCAACCGCTATGAAGACGGCACGTGGAATGACGAGCCCTGCTCGACCGCGCTGCCCTATGTGTGTGAGCTCAACGAGTGACCGGACGCGGGCTAGAGCGTGCCGGACGCGGGCTAGAGCGTGCCGGAGGCGGGCTAGAGCGTGCCGGCGCCGCGCAGTTGCTCGACGATTCGGTTCGCCAGCGCTTCTAGGTCCGCATGGTCATCGGCAGTGAGTGCGACTTCGAGGGCTCCCTTCGGGCTGACGCCGTCGGTGAGCACCGCCACGACACCGGCCTTGGCCAGGGCGGAAGCAACTCTGGAATCCGACGTCACGGCTGGAAGCACGCCCAGGTCGAATAGACGGCGTTCAACCGCCCAAGCGGCGGCTTGGCGCTCGCTATCTTGCAGTCCCGAGAGCGCGACAACGGCAGAGCCGTGGTTCAGGCGCAGCCGACGCTCGGTGGCGCTGACTTGAGTGGTGTCGGTCTGGTCTTCGGCACCCTCTGCCCGGTCGGTGGGCCCGATGAGCATGCCCGCTGCCACGGTGTTGTTGGTGATCGAGTCCACCAAGATGAACGCGCCGGTCGTGCGATTCTGTCGGTAGGGGTCGAAGCAGAGATCCGCGTGGACAGCCAGCTGCACCCGTCCAATGTCATTGAGCTGCAGCACTGTGGGCTCATTCAAGTGGTCGAGGGTCTTGAGGTCGATGAGCCAGTCCACGGCGTGCACATTGGTACGCATGGTACGAGTGGTGTGCTTGATAAGGTAGGTTTTATCAAGGTCGAGAGCCGTCTCGCTCATCCATACAAGCATCGCGTCCGCGTGGCGGGCGCGGGTGGGCAGCTGGCCGCTGGGAACGATGAGGTCGCCGCGAGAGATATCGATCTCGTCGGCGAGCCGCAGGGTGATGGACATGGGCGCGAAGGCCTCGTCGATCTCCCCTTCGTAGGTGTCGATGTGCGTCACTCGCGTGGTCTTGCCCGAAGGCATGACGGTGATCTCATCACCCACGCGCACGACGCCGGACGAGATCTGCCCGGCGAATCCGCGGTAGTGCAGGTCCGGCCGGATGACGTATTGAACGGGGAAGCGGAAGTCCTTCAGGTTTACATCGCCCTTGATCTCGATGGTCTCAAGGAGGCCGAGGACGCTGTGTCCGTCGTACCAAGGCACCATCTCGCGGTCGTTGCCGACGACGTTGACGCCGTGCAGGGCGCTGATGGGCACGAAGTCGACGGTGTGGAAGTCCAACTCCGAAGTGAACTGGGAGAACTCCGCGCAGATGGCGTCGTAGCCGGCCTGGTCGTAGTCGATCAGGTCCATCTTGTTCACGCACACCACTAAGTGGGGGATGCCGAGCAGATGGGCGATGAATCCGTGGCGGCGAGATTGCTCAAGCACTCCCAAGCGTGCATCAATCAAGATCAAGGCGACGTTTGCGGTGGATGCGCCGGTAGCCATGTTCCGCGTGTACTGAACATGGCCGGGGGTGTCGGCAATAATGAACTTTCGACGTGGGGTACTGAAGTATCGGTACGCCACATCGATGGTGATGCCTTGCTCTCGCTCAGACCGCAGTCCATCGGTGAGCCGCGCAAAGTCGACGGTAGACTCGCCCGCGGCCGAGGTGCGCGTCGCATCTTTGAGTTGGTCGTCGTAGACGCC
>JBGCER010000027.1:0-5313 GCA_045106515.1 Myxococcota bacterium | reverse complement strand
GAAAATGCGAGTTATAACCATGCTCTTCCTTCTTTCTGTCACCACCGGATGCTCGCCAAAAACCGGTGTCCGCATCCCCGCAGAAGTCGGGGACATCGACGGCTCGACCCTGTCATTCGCGACCGTAACGACGTTCGAAGGGAGCCCGACAAGCAACGGCATGCCCGTCTATAACGTGGTCGTAGCGGTGTCAGATCGCCCAGACCTGTGTGACTTCACCGGGCCACAAGGCGCCGTCGACACCAGCATCGACGCTCGTTTCGCGCAAATTGGCGTCGAGGCCACGTCGATCGACAAGGGTCGGTACGTCGCCACTACGAAAGGCGGCCCCGGCCTCGTAGACGGACCGGAAGACATCGCGATGGGCGCGTTCATGTACCACCGCCAAGGCGGCGAGACCCTCATCCACGCCCATACGGGCACCTCACCGAGGGCGTCCATGACGATTGATGAGCTCAATGACAACAACGTGCCGTCCACGGGCTCATTCTCATATCTATTGGTGAAGGGTAGAGGGACCGCCCGACCCCCAAACTTCGACGCAAATGGCGACGGGGAACCGGACTACCGAAAGCTCGACGCGCTCGTGGAGGGCACCTTTGTCGATGCCGAGTGGTGCCGGTCGTGAGCCAAGATGGCCATGAGACCTGAGGAAGCACACCGGACATGGAGCGGGGTGGTGAACGCCCCAAGACCCCAAGGACTAACGCCGGCCGATGACCATCGCCCCTGGCGCCAGTCTGTCCGGGGAGTTCGTCACGATCGGCTGAAGACGAAGCTCTCGACAGCAGCCGTTGGCAAGCTGAACAGCGACGACTGGACCGACCTGATCGTGGGCGGCCGCAATGGCGCCTGGCTCACGAAAGGCACGGGACTGGGGGACTGCACGGACGAGGCTTATGGGCTCTGGAACGTGCTCGACGACAACGCCACGAGCAAACAGGTGCGCATCTGGCGCGACAACGCGGGGCGAACGGTTCTCAACTTCCCAGAAGGCTTCTTCGCGAAAGTCAACGAGAACTTCGGAGACGCCACGGCCGCCGAGTGCGTGTTTGACGATCGCGACGGGACCACGTTCAGCTCTCTCCCCATCCCGCCGGGCACGACGTTTCCCCTAGAAACGAGCCCGTCGTCAAGTTGGACCTGCGGCGGCCCCGCGGCACAGCCTCATGGCGGCGTCTCGTTCGACCCTATCTTTGGCGCGATCGTCAATGATTTGGGCTCTTCAGGCATCTCTGCGGGACATGAGCTTGATGTCACAGTGCATATTATCAAGCGCGCGTCAGCGATGCGCGACGACGATACAATCTAGCTCGCCGGCCGCGAGGCTCGGCTCACCTCAAAGATCACGGCCGGGGCGCAACCGCTCGGGCTCATCGCCGCCGCCGACCCAAGGCCAGGAGAAGGAGCGGCCACATCCACAGCGCGGACGTCGGCCCGGTCTTGCAGCCACAGCCGCCTTCTTCGATAGGCGCTTCGGGCGCTTGCAGATCCAGTGTGGTTCGGACCCACCCCTTGGTCCGCGGGAAGAACTGCACAGGGCCTGCGGGCCACCCGTCGACGTCGAGTGGGGCGGCATCATCGGCGATGGCGACGGCGTAGACATCGACGGTGCCGAGCGACACGTTGTCCCAATCTTGGGGGAAGAGGCTGCCTTCTTCGCCGGTAGGTGTGCTGCGGTAGACCCGAGCGCCGTTGACGTAGACGGCGAACTCGCGGATCCCATGGGCGTGCTCGGCCCGGATCACCAGCGGCTGGTCCGTGGTGGCGCTGGCAGGCAGCGTGACCACGGGACGGTCGGCAAAGGGCGCCGTGAGCGGGTCGCCCAGGTAGGTGTTGACCCAGTGCAGGTGCCGCTGGTTGGGTAGCCACGCCTCGCCCAGAGAGAAGCCTTGGCTGTACAAGATCAAAGTGCCCGCGTTGGGAAACACGTTGTTTAGGGGCTCGGCGACGGTGCCCTGCACGCCTGTGGCTCCGGCTCGCACAAAGCGGGCGACGGAGGTCTGGGATTCAGTGCCGGGGCACGTGGTGCCGGCCTCATCGCAGAAGAAGTTGTTGGGCCGTGCGCCAAAGCTGGTGAGGTTGTCGGCGATGGCCCCCGGGGCAAACGCGACGCCGTCGATGGCGCCACGCATATTGGCGGCGCCGGTCCAGTAGCTGATGACGTTGGGGCGAACTAATTCGTTGTCGAATGCCGGGATCCACTCGGTGTTGAACCCGGCGGCGTCGAGCATTCGGGTGGCGTGCTCGCATTCGGCGTCGCGGGCACCCCTCGCTGCATCGGCGGCCCGCATGCACGTGAAGGGGGCGTCTGGAAAGGAGCTGTCCGCCTGGACGCCGCGGTCGATGAGGGCGCGTGCGTCGGCGTGATCGAAACCATCGAGCCGCGTGATGATGTACAGGTTGTTGGGCCAGGTGATCCCGCTGGATTCTCGGACATCCGAACGCACAAAGGGCCCGGGCGTCACCTCGCCATGCGCGAGTTCTGCGGACTTGGTGTAGTAGAAATTATACCCATAGCTCGCGGTCATTTCGCTGCTGTGGTTGCTGCCACCGCCCCACAGCGGGTTGATGATGCTGGCCTGGTTGGGGCCGCTTCGCTGGCCGAGGCCCGCAATCTCGGCCCCATCGCTGTTGACCGCCCGCCCAACCTGCAGCGTGGCCGACACGCTCGCCACATAGTTGGGCAGGCTCACCACATAGGGCAGGCCCCGCACCAAGACGATGACGTCGATGTCTTCGGGGTGAGGCAAGGCGTCGCGGCAGGCTTCAAAGGGCTCGCGGACGAGGGTGTTGAAGTCTTCGAACGACACCTGTGTGGTGGTGGGGTCGATGCCTGAGAGGGGGCAGAGCTGGGCATCGGTGAGGTCCCGCGCCGTCGCATATTGCTCGGCGGTCTCGAGGGCCTCGGCGTCGTCGGCGTTGTATAGGACCACCACGTCGTCGGGCCCGAGGCCTGCGTGGGCCATCATGCTCAGCCATAGAATCATCGTGTCTCCATCACCCGCTCGCGGCCGATTGTACCGCCAGATTTGAGGATTGACGTGCTCCGATGCCGATGTCACAGCCGGAAGTCGTACAAGCGGTGCTGCGGCCCGGCACACTCGGGGCGGGCTGCGGCGACACCCGTCGAGCTTATGCGGAGTCGCTACGCCGCTTATGCGCTCGGCAACATCACCTACCTGATGCAGACCACCCACGAAGACAGCCCCCATCGAGGCGGCTCGGCGTGGGCCGATGAGCTCAAGGCATTCTGCAGCGGGACGCGCTTCGAGGGCTTGGTGATCCTCGACGCCCCCGAACCGGTGGGGAACGAGGGCTTCGTGACCTTTACCGCCGGGCTTCGCCAGGGGGAGCGCGACGTGAGCTTCACCGAACGCAGCCGCTTTGAGCGCGTCGATGGGCGGTGGCTCTATGTGGACGGCACGCCGGAGCCGGTCAGGTCCCGCTGAACTGGATGTCTTCGAAGATCAAGCTGGGGATACGGGCGCTGGACCACTCCCATGGGTCATTGCCGACCGCCGACAGCTTGTGGAAGAGCGTCATGAGGTTGCCCGACACATTCATCTCGGCGAGTGATTGGGTCACAGCGCCATTTTCGACCAGAACGCCCCGGATGCCATAGCTGAAGTCACCGGTGATCGGGTTGGCGTTGCCGCCGAGGAAGGAGTTCACCAAGATGGCCTTGTCCAGGCCCTTGGCCAGGTCTTCCCAAGAGCGCTCGCCCGGTGGAACGACCCAGTTGCTCCGGCCGCCTGTGGTGGGGTCGACGCCCAAGCGGCGTCCGTAGTACACACCGATGTAGTACTGCTGCAAAACCCCATTTTCGATGATCGTGCGCTTCTTGGCTGCGAGGGCGTCACCGTCCCAGGGCCGGCTGCCCAGCCCGCGAGGCACCAGGGGGTCATCGATCAATGTGAGGTGCTTGCTGGCGATGGCTTCGCCGACCTTGCCGTCTAGGCACGATCGCTTTTCGAACAGCGAGGACCCGGAGAGGGGGCCACCGAACATGCCGAGCATGCGGCCTGCAGCCCGATTGAGCAGGATCATCGGGTAGGTTCCGCTCTCGATGGCCTTGGCGCCGACCCGTTCGCGGGCGCGCTCCATGACCTCGGCGGCGATATGATCGGGGTCGGGCAGGTCTGAGAGGTGCCGGGCGCCATAGTAGGCTCCCGCTTCGGGGCGCTTGCCGTTGCCCTCGTCTAAAGTGACGTCTCCACCCAGGCTATAGCCGGCACTCGTGTGCTCACCGGAGAAGCCATTGGACATGACGCGGGCGGTGGTGGTGCGGCCATCGGCACACCAGGTGGACCCGCTGATCACATCGTCGGTGCGCAGGCCGCTGAGCTGCTGCTCCATGGCTTCGGCGAGCTTGGCCCTCTGCTCTGGTGTGCGGTCCAGCCAGCTGGGATCGTCTTGGTCCAGCTCGTCTTCGGTGGCTCCGCGGCCGCAGAGCTCGGGATCGGGCTGACGCTGGTCTGGGTCGGGCTCCAGGTAGCGCGTGGCATCCAGGGCCTTTTGCAAGAAGCCATCGAGGGCCTCTGGGCGCAGGTCGCTGGTGCTGTGACTCGAAGCCTTTTCATCGACGAACAAGCTGACGGAGAGTCCACGAGACGTGGCTTCCGTCGCCTGTTCTACGCGACCATCTCGGCGAACCAGCGTGGCATGGCTGCCGCTGGACAAGGTGGCGGCGGCCTCATCGGCGCCGAGCGCGATGGCGCGGTCGACGACGGACTGGGCGAGGTCGAGCAGGTCACTCATGGATGATCCTAGAAGGGGTTGTGTGGGTCATGCTCGGCCGCCGACAGAGAGCTTGCCGACCTTGACGGTGGGCATGCCTTGGCTGACCGGCACGCTCTGGCCATCTTTTCCGCAGGTCCAGCCGCCCTCGTCGATCTCGAGGTCATTGCCCACCATTTCGATGGTGGCGAGCACGTCCGGGCCATTGCCGATCAGGTTGACGTCCTTGATGGCTTTGGTGAGCTTGCCGTTTTCGATCATGCGTCCTTCGCGGACGTAGAAGGCGAAGTCTCCGGCACCGATCTGCACTTGGCCATTGGCGAAGCTCTCGCAGTAGATGCCCTGCTTGACGCTGGAGATGATGGCTTGGGGATCGTGAGGGCCCGACTTCATATAGGTGGCGCGCATGCGCGGAAGCACCGGGTGGCGGAAGGACTCGCGGCGACCCGAACCGGTGGGCTTGACGCCGTAGTGGCGGGCGCTGATGCGGTCGTGGATGTAGCTCTCCAAGATGCCGTCTCGGACCAAGACGGTGTTCTCGACGGGCTCACCTTCATCATCGCTATTGATGGC
>JBGCER010000026.1:0-7942 GCA_045106515.1 Myxococcota bacterium | reverse complement strand
TCGCCGTGCCGATGGGCATGGGCGCGGCCGGGGTGTGGTGGGCCATCAACATTACGTCGATGCTGAAAGCCGGCGTTAAAACCGCCGTGGTGGTCCGGGGGGCATGGGCGAGCCTGGAGATCTAGGCGGGGTTGGCCTGCGTCAGGGGATCGGTCGGTGCGTCGTCCTCCCACGCCTCTGTGCGCCCAACTTGCGCCCACGCGTCCTCGGGAGTCGCGGCCGGAGCACGGCGGTACACCCAGAGCAGGGTGGCCAGAGCGAGGGTGACGACAGCGCCAACGACGGCCAGCCAGAGGGGGGAGGCGCTGAGATCCCAGTCGTAGTGAATGGTGAGCAGCGTCAGCATGGCAGCCAGGCCATTGTTCATGAAGTGCGCGACGATGCCCGGCCACACTGATCCGCTGGTCCACCTCAGCCAGCCTAGGAAGAAGGCCGTGAAGATGAGGGCCGGAGACTGAACGAGGTCCGCGTGTGCGAGGACGAACGCGCTGCTCGTGATCACGAAGGCCAGCCCCTGGCCTTTTTGGCCCGGCAACGCGCGTTCCAACGCGTTCCACAAAAGGCCTCGAAAGCAGACCTCTTCCAATAGGGGCGCGCCTACGACGATCGTTGTCAGCACGGCGATCTGTTCGAAGGTCGTGCCGTCTGTGAGCAGTCGAGGGATGACCTCGAGGGTGCCGTTGTCCGCCAGTTCAGGGAAGAGAAGGAAGAGCTGCTCGGCGATCCAGCCCGGAAGGAGGCCGACTGTGCAGCCGCCAACGATGGCCACGACCCAGCCGGCAATGGGAGGCCAGCGAAGACCAACGGCTTGGCGAACCTGCCATCCCAGCGCTAGCGTAAACGCGATCCCTAGAACGGCAAAGGCGCCAAACCCGGCGAAGAAGCTCAGCGCCATGACGTCGCCGGTCATGGAGAGGCCCGGGTTGGCTGGGTCTAGGCCACCGCGGATAAGCAGAGGGATCATCCCCATTCCGCCGGCCACGCAGATCAAGCTAAATACGCCGATGAAAAACAGGCCTATGGAGCCGATAATCGCCCCAGCTCGTGTCTCGATCTTGGGGGTTTCCTGGGGCCATGCGCCCGCATCGGGTCGTGCGTTCATCGGGGCGGGGTATCCTGTCCATGTCTGGGCTGCGATGATGGATTGGAGGACGGCTTGGCGGTGATCCGGCTCCGTGGAGCGACGACCCACAACCTGCGGTCGGTGGATATCGATCTGCCCGTAGGCGAGCTGACTGTCGTGACGGGCGTGAGCGGATCAGGGAAGTCCTCCCTTGTCTTTGACACGCTGCATGCCGAAGGGCGGCGCCGATATCTACAGGCCTTGGACGTGGGCGGTGGAGCCCTGCGAAGGCCACCGGTACAAGCGATCGAGGGCTTGCCCCCCACCCTTGCGCTGCGCCAACACGAGCGTTCGCCAGGCTCGGATCAGTCGTTGTCCGACGTGAGCGGTGTGGGCGAGGTGCTCGCGGTGTTGATGGCTCGGCTCGGGGTGCAGCACGATCCCGAGTCCGGCGACCCCATCGTGCCGCTGACCCACGATCAGATCGCGCGAACCCTGATGACTCAGCCCGAAAACACCCGCCTCCTTGTCGAAGCGCCCTTGCTCCCCGACAGCGATGCAGACCTCCCGGCTCTCCTCAATGAGGTGCGGCGGGCTGGGTTTGCGCGGATCCGGATGGGCGGTCAAGTCATGCGCCTGGATGATCTGACTGCAAATACCCCTCTAAACAGCGATGTCAGAGTGGTGGTCGATCGGCTCAAGCTCAGCCAAGACTCGCGGTCGCGCCTCTCGGAGGCGCTTCGAACGGCCGGTCAGGCGGGTCGAGGGGTCATCGTGGCTGTGTTGCCCGACAGCGAGCAGGTGTTCGTAGACCGCCCCTTTAGCTTGCACAGCCGCCGGACCTTTCCGCCCATCACGCCCGCGTCTTTCTCCCGAAGAGGCCGCGGACAGTGCCCCGGCTGTGGCGGTTCGGGTATCACTGAAGAGGCGCTTTGCACCGACTGTTCGGGCGTGGGGCTCAGCGAAGCATCGCGGCATATTCGTCTCGACGGTGTGCGGTGGTCCGATGTGATGCAGCGCAGTCTGACCGAGCTCTCACGATGGCTGGGCACCCTCGACTTTCCCGACGGGGTCGATGTTCTAGCGGCAGATCTGCAGCACCGCCTTCAGACCCTCACCACGCTGCAGCTGGGCGGGCTGACCCTCGGCCGGCCAGCCAAGGCCCTCTCGGCGGGCGAGTGGCAACGCGTTCGATTGGCTCACTTGCTGGGGGCGCCGTTGGCGGGGGTGCTCTACGTGCTCGACGAGCCAACGGCAGGGTTGGCCGACGATGTAGTGGACTGTGTGATCGAGGTGATTCACACGTTGGTTTCGGGGGGGAATACCGTCGTCGCGGTGAGCCACAGAGAGGCGGTGGTCCGTAGCGCCCACCAGCTCATCGACATGGGCCCAGGCGCAGGTGAGCTTGGCGGTGCGGTCCTCTTTGCCGGAGCTGCAGAGGAGCATCGAGGGGCCACCCCAACGGCGGATTGGCTCGCCGGGCGCTTGCAGTGGCCAAACCCAGCCCCCTCCACGTCCAGCACCGCGTTCCGGGTCGCCGAGCTGTGTGTGCGGCAGATTGGACCCGTCGATGTGGAGCTGGCGCACCGTGGTCTGACCGTGGTCACCGGACCTTCTGGCTCGGGCCGGGCGACGATCGTTCAAGCGGTGGCCCAGGCCATCCGAGACGCGGACTCGGTTCAGGCACGCGTTGAGAGTCCGGTGGATATCGAACGGGTCTTGGAGGTGGACCGCCGCCGCTCCGGCTCCAATCGCTCCATGGTCGCGACCTTCGTCGGGCTCTGGGATGTGCTGCGCGACCTGCTCGCTGCCACGACCGAGGCCCGGATCCGCGGCCTCACTGCGGGCACTTTTTCCTTGAACGTCAAGGGAGGCCGCTGCGAAGCGTGCAAGGGACAAGGCGAGCTTCGGATCGACCTCGGCCTCCTTCCTCCGGTCTTCGTACCGTGCGAGGTGTGCGCGAGTCAGCGGTTTCAGGAGGATGTGCTCGGTGTGCGGTGGAAGGGGTTGTCGGCCGCTGGATTGCTGCAGCTCACCGCCTCTGAAGCGCACGCTCATCTGGCCGGTCATCCGCGACTGGAGCGCATTCTGCGCGGGCTGATGGATGTGGGGCTGGGCTATGTGCGCCTGGGCCAGTCCACGCTGTCCTTGTCTGGGGGAGAAGCGGCTCGGTTGCGCTTGGCCAAGGAGCTCGGGCGATCGGTCCGAGGTGTGTCCGATGCCGTCATCATCATGGACGCGCCCACTCGTGCGCTTCATCCACACGATCGCATCGCCATGATCCGGCTCTTGCAACGCCTATCTACCGAAAGTATCGGTGTGCTCGTCTCATCCGTGGACCCTAGAGTCTTGGCCGTCGCATCGCGCGTGTTGAGCCTGGGCTAGCCGGCGTTTTTAGGCGCGCTGGGTGGGGCAGGGGAGTGCGGGTGCCGATTGAAGGCGAAGGCGTACAACTCGGCCTTCATCCAGGGTAACGACCGAACCGCGCAGGCCGGCCGCCATCACTTGTGCGGCCCGCACATCGGCTGCTGGAGCCGCCACGCCGGCATCTCGACGCAGCACGACCAGAGGGCGTCCCGACACGTCCACGTCGACCCGAACGCGGGTGTCGGGGGCCAGACGGCGCATCAGGGTGCTTAGAAGGTGGTGTACAGCCTCGGGGCTGCCGTCGACCCGGCCGGTGCGCATCACATCCATGGCGCTGCGGGGGACGAGCATGGAAACGGCATCGCTCATGTCGACGGAGACGCACATGGTGTCGTGGTCAGGTGGGGCGAGCTGGTCGATGACTTCGGCAAAGCTGGGGATCAGTCGAGTTTCTTGCCCGCCGTCTTGGTCCCAGATGCGGTCGCAGTAGGCTTCGAGCCCACGGGCTGCGCGTTGGTTCAGGTCGTGATGCGACGCGGTTGGGGCGCCGAAAATCCACAGCGTCCCGCGTCCTTCCGAAAGTTCGACGTCCAGCGTGGACAGGCTAGCGGCCACGGGACCGCTTCCCGTGACCAAGCGCACCCGGCGCTCTCGGCCCAGCTGTGTCTCTGTGGACTCGACGAGGGCGCTGGCGGGAAGGCCGCTCAATCGCTCTGGGCTTGGGTGATGCAACACGGCTTGCAATGCATCATTGATACACACGATGCGACCGCCCACGTGAAGTAGGGAGGGCTCGGACATCGCGTGCAGCAGCGTCACCAGAGACGATGGCGCCGCGTCGGAGCCCTGCTGAGCGCTCTGGGGACCCAGGTCAGTGACAGCCGCGTTGCGCCCAACATCGGGCAGGAGGCGTTGCTCGTTGACGGCCGCTTCAGGATCGAGGTGCTCAGACACGTGGGCTCCGGGGTCGGATCAGGTCGAAAGGGAAAAAGCGAGGATCAGCAGCCGCCGCAGTAGGTGGACGGAACCCAGTACGTAGGCAGGTTTGCGGGCTCGGAGGTGTCGGTGAAGTCCAGCATCCAGGCCTCAAGTGCATCGTCGTAGTCGTCGCACTCGGTCGCGTTGGGCGTGTACTCCAGACCGGCGGCGGAACACCATCCCGCGCGGGGGGGCGGGGCGAAGTCGTCTTCGATTTCTTCGATGGTGAGGTTGGCGATTTGCACGTTGGCGGCCCAGTTCAACTCTTGCGGCAGCCAAACGCTGGTAGGCAGGCTGCCCCAGGTGGTGCCGAATGCGACGGCGGGGATGGCGAGGACTGCGAGTAGGGCTGCGTGGCGAGGGATCATGAAGGCTCCAGAGGGGGGGATGGAGTTCGTGGTTGATTGCGGCCGAGCGCCGCGTGTTGCATGGGTCTTACGCAAGGCGCGTGCCAACTCGCGCCTAAATCGCGGTTCCGCGATTTAGGGCGAAGGTCTTCGGTCGATGCCTCAACACAACTTCTTGGTCCTATCCTATTCGTTGCGGCCACCGCAACGATTGCGCGCAACGGTTGCGGTGGCCGCAACGTTGGTCTAGCGTTGCGCCATGCGAGACCTTCGACAGCGATTTCAGGTTCTTCGAGAGATTCCGGGTCCGCGCACCGCGGCGGTCTTTCACGCCTTGGACCGGATTTCGGGTCGGGAAGTTGCGGTCAAGACCTTGCCGGTCGACCATGATCAGGCGCAGGAGCTCAGGGACGAGGCCGGACGGCACTCTGGCCTTCGGCACCCGCGGCTGGCCCCGTTCTCGACGCGCTTCGAAGGTGTGCTGGGATTCGATGACCGAACGGTCACGGGCTTCGCCACTCAGTGGGCACTCGGCGAGCCGCTGGACGCTTGGGTCCGCGCTCGCACCGTGCAACAAGGCCTAGACGCCATGGCGACGGTCGTGGGTGTGGTTCAGTGGCTCCACCGGCGGCGATGGCTGCACCTGGACCTCAAGCCGGACAATGTGCTGGGCACGGCCGATGGACCGGTCCTGTTGGACTTAGGCACTGCACGTCCCATCTCCTCGGGCACGCGGTCCGCCGGTGGCACACTCGGGTTTGCTGCGCCTGAGGTGGTAAGGGGGCAGGCCCCTGCCGAGCAGTCGGACCTGTTCTCCATCGGTGTGCTCATGTTCTCGGCCTTTGGCGGCGAACTCGATGATTCACTGATGCGCGGGCTCGCCACTCAGGAGCTCGCGCTTCCCACGCTGGGGTTGTTTAGGTCCGATCTCCCGGTTGGTGTGATCGAGCTCGTCGATCGACTCCGCGCGTCGCGTCCCCACGACCGGCCCGAGTCGTGTGAGGAAGTCCTAGATGCGCTGTATGCTGCGGGTGCAGCCCGGCCCCAAAACAGCCTTTTGGAGGTGGGAGAACCGGCCTTTGTCGAACGTTCTGACTTGGTTCACTCAGTGGTGGAGCGCCTCGACGAAGGGGCCGCGTCTGCCATCGCGGTCCTCGGTGACACCGGGATGGGACGCTCTCGCTTCGCCAGAGAGGTGTTGTGGCGACTCGATGTGGGCGATGGACGGATTGTGCAAGACCTCTCCAGCGAGCCTCTGGCGTGCTTGGAGCGCTTGCTGCACTCCGCTGGCGCGCCAGGCTCTGGACGGCTGGATGATCCTCGGCTGCCACCGTGGCTCATCGGAGAGTCTAGGCTCAAGGGCACCTTCTTTTTGGGTCGATTCGAGGACCTTTCCAACGCAGATGCCGATCGCATTCGAGCCTTAGCACCCAAGCTTGTGGCGGGTGGCGTGTCGGTGTTGGTGGCCTCTCACGGGCTGGAGCTGGGCCTGTCTCCCGTCGGTCTGGCTCCGTTGTCCACCGGTGGTCTTCGCGCGATCGCGACGGACTTGGGACACCGGGCCTACACGGACTTCGAGGTGGTCTGCGGCGTCGCAGCGGGCCGGCCTGGTTCGCTCATCGACGCCTTGACGCACCCCCGGCCGGCCTTGGAGTCGTTGGACCTTCAGACCCAGCAGATGGCGCAGCTGCTTCGTTGGTTGCCGGCGCCCGTGCCGTACACCGCTGTGTCAGTGCTACCCGAACGGGTGCAACGAGCGATTGAGGCCTTGGCTGAGTGCGGTCGGATGAAGGCCCGCGGGCAAGGGTGGTGGCACGACCTGGATTTGCCCATCGACGCCGAGGCGACGGATGAGGTGCGCGACTTGGCCTCTACGGTCCTCGCACAGGCCGGCGAACTGGAGTTGGTGTGGCGTGCGCGGCTCTGCGCGCGGGTGGGGTTTGTAGACGAGCCAAGACGCTGGCTTCAAGGGCTTGGCAGAGCGCAGCAAGAGGCGCCAAACGCGGTGGAGGTCGCGGAGCGTCTCGGTCTCCAGGGGGAACACTGGGCGGCGCTCATCGCCGCAAGAACTCTGGCGATCGTCGGGCCTCCGGAGCGGGTGAATCGGTTGCTCGATGGGATCGATGAGTCCGAGCCGGGCGTAGCGCAGGCCCGGATGACCTTAATGACCCATACCAACACGCGACTGGTCCGACGTGCCGGGGCGGACTTCCTAGAAGGATGGCTGTCCACCTATGGCGAGCAGCCCGAGATTCGGGCCCGGTACTACTACCTGCTCTGTGCGGTGGAGGACACCGACGCCATCGAAGCGAGAATCGCCGAAGATGAAGTATCGAAAGGGATTTCTTCTGCTTGGAAAGAGACGCGTTTCGGGCTGTCGGTCCAGGCCGTGCTGCTTTGCGCCCGGTGCAAAGCAGACGCCTCTGAGCAGCCAGCGCTTCGCCGCCTGATGCTCCGTATGACGCAGGGATGTAGCGATCTGGTCGAGGTCGACCCCTTACTGCTGTTCTTCTTGAGAGAGGCTGCCCGCGCCCTCGGGGACCGTGAGCAGGCCATGCAGTTCGCCCACGTCGCTGTGACCCAGGCCGATGCGGTAGGCGACTTGAACCGGGCAGCGCTCGCTCGGTACAGCCTAGGCACAGAGCTTCATGACTTTTGCCAAGCGGAGCCGGCCCGCCGGGTCCACCGCGAAGCGCTGTCGCTGTACGAGCAATCGGGCGACGTGGGCGCTCAGCTGCGCTCCTTGGCCTCCCTCGCGGACCTTGAGATCCACTCGGGTCGCCTGGCATCGGCGGAAGTGCTCCTGCGTCGCTTCGACGAGCTGAAGGCCACCCTGCCGTACCATCCGGAAGCTGAGGTTCGCGGCAAGGTCTTGTGGGCTGCGTTTCACTCTGTGCACCTGCGTCCGGAACAGGTTGTCAATCTGTTGGAGGGGCTCGGAGATCTGGACAAGGTCCCGCCGATCGTCGTGTTTTATCATGGGCTTTATCTGGCTGAAGCCTATGTAGATCTCGGCGCTCACACCCAGGCCCGTGACCTGCTGGAGGCGCTGCCGCCCTCGCCGTTGCCCACCGATAATATTCGCCTCCGCACGGCCAGGGGCCGAGCCTATATCGGTGTCGGCCGGTCACTGCTGCAACAGGCCGTTCCACCCATAGATATAGAGCCCGATGCCCTCGACCAAGAG
>JBGCER010000025.1:0-16732 GCA_045106515.1 Myxococcota bacterium | reverse complement strand
GGGGGGCCGCTGGGCATTCTGCTCTTCGGAGCGACCGTGGCCGTCCGCGCGTGGGAACGGGTTGCGGGAGCGAGCGGCTAGGAAGCATCAAGCCCTGTCTCCCGCGCACTCTACCGCCCGGTTCGACCCGCCGCGTCGCTTTAGTCGGACTCATCGGCGCTCATGTTCGCCGAAATCTGGCCTAAAAGCTTATATTCTTGGCTCTTCATATTCTCCACGCACACCCAACCCTGCCGACCCAGCTCCCCCAAGCTCACGGCGTGCCACAGCGAAACGAGGTCAGGGCGGCTCACGGCGCCTCGCTCGCCAGCGGGAGGGTCAGCACCAAGCGCGCCCCTCCGGCTGGGCTGGTCTCGACATGGCACGTGCCTCCGTGGCGAAGGGCGATCCGGCGGACGATCGCCAGGCCCAGACCGGTGCCGCCGGTGTCTTTGCTCCGGCTGGCTTCCAGGCGCACAAACGGATCGAAGACCTGCTCTCGAACGGCTTCGGGGATGCCTTCGCCGTCGTCGTCAACCCAGAGCTGGACCAGGTCATCGCTGGTGGTGAGGGTCACGGTCGGCGGATTGGCGTATCGAACCGCGTTGGCCACCACGTTGTCGATGGCGCGGAAGAGCAGGCGGGGGTCGCCGTCGACCAAGATCTCGGTGTTGGGACGGCTGACGGTGGTGCCATCCCAGCGGGCGGCGGCGTCGTCCACCAACTCGGTGAGGTCGACGGGCTCGCGGGCCAGATCAGGGGCGCCTTCGCCCAGCCGGGTGAAGGTCAGCAACTCGGCGGTGAGTGTGCGAGCTTCCAAGACGGTGTCGCGCATTTGATCCCGAAGTTCGGTGGCCCGAGCGGGGTCGGTCTCGGAGTCGAGCAGCTCTATCGAAAACAGGAGCCGGGCGATGGGGGTTCTCAACTCGTGAGAGACCGACTGGAGCAGGGATTCGTGGGCGCCCACCAAGCCTTGGATTTGGTCGGCCATAGCGTTGAATTGAACCGAAACTTCTTGGACCGGCCCAGGCCTACCGCTGAGTTGGACCCGGGCGTCGAGGTCACCGCCCTTGAGGCGCTCCGTGGCATCGCCCAAGGCGATGAGCCGACGCCGGAGCGGGACCAGGGGGACCAAAACCGCGATGGCGGTGAAGAGCAGGGAGCCGCCGAGGAAGAACCACCGAAGATCTCCAGGACCGTCGGAGGTCATTTGCAGGCTCAGGACCCGGCCCGTGGCGGGGTCTTTGGCGTAGACCCGCGAAGCGTTGCTCCACCAGCCGTCGCTGACGGCGACAGGGCGCCACTCCAGGACCGCTTGGTGATAGGGCGAGAGGTGATCTACGGAGGAGACGGTGACGGGAGCTGTGGGCGGACCATCCTCGGTGAGGGCGCGTCGCAACACGGGCGTCGCCCATTGTAATGCGGTAGTTTGAATGCCCAAAAGTTCGAGTTCTATCGCCTGGTCGAGCCGCGGGCTGTACGCGTACGCGGCCCGACCGAGTTCAGAGCCCGCGACGATCACACTCCCGGATTTCAAGGCGTCTTGGTCTTCGGCACTCAGGTCGAGGACCAGCATCGGCACCATCGCTAGCGTCGGGCCGGTGTCGGGAGCCCACTCGGCAAAGACTTGTTCGGGTTCTTCGCCCCGCTCGATTCGCGCGACGATGGAGCGCAGGCCCGGGGCGACGGTGGTCGAGAGCGAGTCGTTGCGGTCCGGGAGCACCGAAAAGACCCCGAAGAGGGCGACGCCGGTGATGACCGCGACCATCGCGAGGATCACCAGGCCATAGATCCGGATGAAGAGCGCGTTCATGGGGTCACGGCGAACAGGTAGCCCCGGCCGTGGACCGTTCGGACGGGAGAGCGGCCTCCCAGCTCGTCTCTTAGGCGGGACCGGAGCTTGGAGATGCGAAGGTCCATCGACCGGTCGAGGCCGTCATACTCAATGCCGCGGAGTTCGCGGAAGAGCTCGTCGCGATCGATGGTACGGCCCGCGTTATTCGCCAGGTATTCGAGGAGGTCGTACTCGGAGTCGGTGAACTCGATGACCGTGTCGTGAGCCCGGACCTCCCGGGCCGAAGGGATGATTCGCAGGCCCCCGAAGACCAGATCGCTGGTTTTGGGGGCGGCGGCAGCGGCGCGCCGGAGCATCGCGCGAACCCGAGCCTGGAGTACCCGAGGCAGCACGGGCTTAATCACGTAGTCGTCGGCCCCCAACTCCAGTCCCGTCACCTGGTCGAAGTCTTCTTCTCGGGCGGTGAGCATGAGGACGGGCTTGGTCCAAGCGGGTCGTAGTTGGCGCAAAATCTCGAACCCGTCGGCGCCTGGGAGCATCACGTCGAGAATGACCAGGTCGGGGTCGAGCCGCTGGATGTGGGCGACCGCTTGGTCACCGCGGTGCTGCAGCTCCACCGTGTACCCCTCACGCCGCAGAGAAGCGGCGACGAGCTCCGCCAGGGGCACATCGTCTTCGACGAGTAAGATCAGTCCGTCAGCCACAGGGTTCTCGATTACGTCAAGGGGAGGAATGTGGGGATCTGCGAGAGCGCCGGGGGGGGGCGCCCCCGGGAGTCTACTTGGCATGGATGGCTCCAGCGTGGGGGGCGGAGATCGGGGTGCTGGGTTCGGTGTGTTCTCGGCCCGCGTTCAGCCAGCCGCGGATGTCTTCGACGACCATGAAGAAGGCGGGGACGAGGACGAGCACAATGACGGTGGCGAAGAGGATTCCAAACCCGAGACTGATGGCCATAGGAATCAGGAAGGCGGCTTGGATCGAGGTCTCCAAAATCATGGGAGCCAGACCCAAGAAGGTGGTCAGCGAGGTGAGCAGAATGGGGCGGAACCGGCGCTGTCCCGCGGCGAGGATCGCCTCGCGAGGCGCCATGCCGGCCTTGAGGTTTTCGTTGGCCGCATCCACCAACACCAGACTGTCGTTGACCACCACCCCGGCGAGGGCGATGATGCCGAACATCGACACCATCGAGAGGCTGTAGCCCAAGAAGAGGTGACCGAGGACGGCTCCAACGATGCCGAAGGGGATGGCCGTCATGACCACGGCGGGCTGGACGTAGCTTCGGAAGGTGGCGGCGAGGAGGGCGTAGATGGCGAGGAGAGCCATGGCGAATCCAGGGATGAGAACTCCCATGGAATCTGCCATTTCTTCGGTTTGGCCTCCGAGGTCGGCCGCGAGGCCGGGGTGTTTGTGTCGAAGCTCAGGCAGGACCTCTTTGCGCAGGGCCTCGGTCACGTCCGATGATGACGCGACCCCCGGTGCGAGGTTGGCCAGGACCGAGACTTGTCGGCGGCCGTCCTCGCGGCTGATCTCGGCGGGAGCGGCGCTCCGGTGGATTTCGACGACGTCGCCCAACTCCACGAACCCACCGCCTGCCACCCGGATGGGCAAGGCGAGCACCGCGGCCTCAGAGGCGCGCTCGGCTTCGGGAAGGCGGACTCGGACCGTCCGTTCGTTTCGGCCGATTTGCTCGCGGAGGGCTTCGGAACCCTGGTAGGCCGACCGCACTTGGCGGGAGACCCGGTCCGAGGTGAGTCCTAGGGCCTCGCCGGCGGGGGAGAGGCGCATGTCGAGCTGCTCCGCTCCCGGAGACAGGGTGTTGTCCAGATCGGTCAGGTCGGTGAAGGTCGCGAGGCTGGCTTGCAGTTCTCGCGCGGCGACGGCGACAACGGCGGGGTCGGCGTGGGAGAGTTCGACTTCGACCGCGGCTCCGGCCGACGGTCCGGCGACCGAGGTGACCTTGAGCGCTTCCAGGCCAACGAGAGGCGGCATCGCCTCCATCCACAGGCTCTCGAAGGTGGCGCTGTCCAGGTCCATGGTGCTGGGATTCAAGATGAGCTCGACATTGACCTCGTTGCCATTGGCCCCTCCGATCGACGCGTACACAGTGTCCAGGGCGTCGGCGTCTCCGGAGTCCGCCACGGCTTGGCGGGCGCTGTCTTCGAGGATCTGGCGGACCTCGTACAGTCGTTCGGTCGGGGTACCTGCGGGGAGTCGGGCCGAGGCCACTACCGTCTCGCCGCCGATGTCGGGGAAGAAGGAGATCGGGACCCAGCCTCCCCCCACGAGCCCAACTGTGCCGAGCAGCACGGCCACGGCGGCGGCGATGGTGGCGATTCGATGGTTCAACACCACGTTCATCGTGGGCGTGTAGAGCCGCGCAATGAAGGCCTGCAACCCCGACGAAAAGCGGGACCGGATAGGCTCGGTGATGGTCCACAAGCCGCTGCTCGTGCCGTGGGCGAGGTGGGAGGGGAGGATGAAGAAGGACTCCACCAGCGAGAAGGCGAGGACGGCGATGACCACCAGAGGGAAGATGGAGAAGATCTTGCCAAAGACCCCGGGCAATCCGAACATAGGTGCAAAGGCGAAGACGGTCGTGAGCACGGCCACGACGATGGGGCAGACCATGCGCTTGGTGCCCGCCACCGAGGCTGCGACTGGAGCCTCACCCTTCTCCAACTCGTAGGCCACTTGTTCGCCGACCACGATGGCATCGTCGACCACAAGTCCGAGCACCACCAGCAGCGCGAAGAGGCTGATCATATTGATGGACACGCCCAGGACGGGCATCACGACGAAGGCGCCTAGGAAGGCGATGGGGATGCCCATGGCCACCCACACGGCCACGCGCAGATCGAGGAAGAGTGCGAGGACAATGAGCACCAAGATGAGTCCGGTCAGCGCGTTCTTCAGCAGCAGTTCAAGCCGAGCTGTGAGGACTTGGGAGTCGTCGCTGATGATGTCGACCGCGAGGGTGTCGGGAAGGTCGGCTTCGATGGACTCCAGAATGGCGCGAGTGCCCGCGGCGACCTCAGAGGGGGTCTCGTCGCCCACCCGAAAGACGTCGAGGCGAACCCCCCGTTCGCCGTTGAGCCAGGCGCCGATGTCGCTCTCTTCGAAGCCCTGGGTGATGGTGGCGATATCCCCGAGGCGGACCGTGGCGCCCCCGGTACCGGCGACGATGGGGATGTCCGCGAAGTCGGTTTCGTCCGTCCGGCGATCTGAGACCCGCACGAGCAGGTCCCCGCCACGGGTTTGCAGGGTGCCTCCCGGGCGTTCGAGGGAGGTCGCGGCCACTTGGGCGCCGATGTCGTCGAGGGTCAGACCGTAGGCTTGCAGGGTTGCAGTCGGGATTTCGATGGCGACTTCTTGTGGAGGAAGGCCAGAAATTTCGGCGACGCTCACATCCGGGTGCGCGACGATTTCGTCTTTGACGAAGTCCGCGAGGCGTTGCATGTCGGGGAGGGTCTGGTCCCCGGCGAGGACGACCGACACGACCCGCGAACGCATCGCGATGGCGGAGATGGTGGGCTGGAGCGCCTCTTCGGGGAAGGTCTGAATGCGGTCGACGGCGTTTTTGACGTCGGCCACGGCCTCGTCGACATCCGCCCCATTCTGGAGTTCGAGGGCGACGGTTCCCGAACTCTCGTTCGCCGTGGCCGTCATGCGTTTGATGCCGTCGATGCCCGTCACGGCGTCTTCTATGGCAAGAAGAATGCCCGCCTCGACCTCTTGGGGACTGGCGCCCGGGTAGGCGACGGTCACCTGCACGGCTTCGAGCTGAAATTCAGGGAAGACCTCCTGTTTCATGTTGAAGGCCATCAGAAGGCCGCCGATCACGAGCAGACCCATCAGTAAGTTTGCGGCCACGCTATTCTTGGTGAACCACTCAATGAGGCGGGTCATTGTACTTCTCCAACGTCACTTAGGGAGGCCACGCTCAGCTTGAATTCCACGGGGAGACCGTCGAGGGGGACCGCTGGTGGTTGGGTGACGATCAGTCCGGTGCCCAGGTCCCCGCGGACGATGACGTTGGACTCGTCTCGCCAGATCACCTCGACCGTCCGGCGGTCCAAGCGATGTTCGGCGTCGACGGTCCACACACCCGAGCCCTCGACCAGCGCGGCGGCGGGAATGGTGGTCGCGTTCGCCACGGGCTGTCCGTCGATTTCGACCGTGACGAACGAGCCGGCCATCATCAGCGGACCTTCCGTCGGATCCAGGGGCGATTCGATGCCGACCAACAGGGTGGCCGTCCGGGTGGTCGCGTCAACTTCGCCGGTGACCCCGAGCACGCTTCCCGTGCGGGATGCGCCGTCGGACTGACCGACCAGCCAGACCTGGGCCGAGGCCCCTTTGGAGACGTTGAGGTCGGGAATGTCGAGGTGGGCCAGGCTGTCGACGTCGACAGCCAGTTGAACCAGGGCCCGTTTGGTTCCGGTGATCCGCCCGACCGACGCGGTGGTGTTCACCACTTGTCCCAGGTCGAGGGATTCCTGCACAAGAACACCATCAAATGGAGCTTTTAGCCTTGTGTTTCGAAGGTCTCGTTCCGCTCTCGCGAGGTTTGCTTTCGCCGCTTCGATCTCGGCTTGGGCGGCGGCGAGCTGGGGCTTTCGGAGCACCAAGTCCTCACCGGAGCCGATGCCCGTCAACCGCTGTTCGAAGTCGGCGACTTGGCCGCGACCCTGCTCGAGGGCGACCTCTTGTTCGGCGCGAGCCAGCCTGACCTTGGCCTCGGCGACAGAGGCTCGGTAGATGGTGTCGTCGATCCGAGCGATGGTTTGGCCGGCGGTGAACCGACGTCCCGGCCGGAGGTCCGAGGCGACCCACACCACGTTGCCCATGACCTGGGGAACGAGGTCGACGCTCTGGGCGGCGGCGACGGCCCCCGTACCTCGCACGGTCAACGGCGCGTCTCCGCCGCGGACATCGATGACCTCCACGCGCTGGACCCGCTCGGTAGCTTCGGCACGAGCGGGGGCGGATTGGCCGCCGATGTACAGGGCGGCTCCGGCGAGCGCGCCGAGTCCGAGCAGCAGCCCCGGGAGGGCCAGCGTGAGGGTGCGGTTCATCGTTGCTCCAGTTGGCCGACCCACTCCCCACCGCTCATGGCGATGAGGTCGAGGCTGGCGTAGAGGTGGCTGCGTTGTGCGGAAAGGAGGGAAATATCTGCATTCTTGGACGTGCTGAGGGCGTTGAGAACCGTGTTGTACGTCGACAATCCCCGGCCGTACTCGGCTCGGGCCGCGGTCAGGGCGGCCCGAGCCGCGTCGGCCTGTTCCGTGGAGAACTGGACCTCCTGCCGGCGTTGGGCTTCGATGGCCAAGGCGTCTTCCACGTCGACGACGACGTTCAGCACGGTCTGCTCCACGTTTTCGAGGGCGATGCGCTCGGCTGAGCGCGCCTCGCGGGCCGACCCGGTGGTCCGGCCGCCGTTGAAGAGCGGTACCGAGGCTTGTAGGCCTACGCTCCAGGTATCGGTCAGCTCGTAGTCGGTGAGGCTGGTGACGCTCAGCCCGGTGCTGGCCGTGGCCGACAGGCTCGGCAGGTAGGCATTTCTCGCCGCAATACGCCGGGCCTGGCTGGCTTCGTAGTCCTGGACGGACGAAACCACGCGCGGGTGGTGGGCGATGAGCTCGGTGGGCGAGGGGAGGCTCGTCGGCTGGGGTGCTGGGGGGAGCTGGGTGGTCGTCACCTCGCTGGGGTGGTTGGATGGGCGCTGAAGGTGGGCCGACAGGGCCCGCTCTGCTCGGCCGACCGCCGCTTGGGCGTCGGGGAGGCGAGTCCGGCTGGAGGCGAGTTGTTGGCGCTGCTGCAGCACGTCGACGGCGCTGGTGCTCCCCGTTCGGTAGCGGGCTTCGACCAGGGTCAGAATGGAGGTGTCCCCTTCGATTTGCGTTTGGATAAGGTCGAGGCGTTGGCGGGCATGGACCAGGTCCAGCCACCTGCGGGCGGTGGTCGTGGCCGTGGCGACCGCGGCGTTGTCCCAGCTCGCCGCGGCGCTGGCGGTGTCCGACGTGGCGGCTCGCCGTGAGGGGAGGGAGGTCCATAGATTTAGGGGCACCGCCACATTCAGCGAGGTCATCCCTTGGCTCACGGCGTCGTCGGAGCTGGTCTGGGCGGTCGTCGGACCCACCGTCCAATTTCCGGACAGGCTGACCGATGGCAACAGGCTCGACGTGGACTGCAGGGTGCGAGCCCGAGCTTGGTCCAGACGCTGATCCGAGATCGCTAGGTCGGCGTTGGACGCGGTGGCTTCCTCCACCAAGGCGGCCAGCTCCTCACCTCCCAGAAGCACCCACCACGACGACGCGGGGCCCGGTTCGGGGTGCAGGGTGGACCAGCTGCCGGGCAGCAGCTCCACCGCCGAGGCGGGAAGTTCGGCGGCGACCGCGGGGCTGGCCAGCGCCATCGATGCCGCTAGGGCTGTCGCGAGGAAATGGGTTGGACGAAGAAGGGACACGCACGACCTCCATGCATGTCCGAAACCTAGGGCGAAGACGCCGTTGACTCTGTTGTGTCCCCGTGGAGGAGTTGTATGCGGTTGTACGGCTGTGCGTGCATGGTCAGAGTCACCCGAGGAAACGCCAGGCACCTAGCCAGATCTGAATCGGTTGATCGGCCCGTGCATTTGCGTATTCGGGACTGGTGTGCCGCCGATGGCAGTTGGCCCGGGCCGCGGATGGGAGTCGCTTGTTGTGGCTGGGTCGAGCGCGAACGGAGTCGTCCCCTCCTCCTGGGAGGGCGAGTGTGCTGTTCGACACCCTTCTCTGGGACGACGACTCTGGGTGAGGGAGAGACCTGTCGCCTAGTCTCGGTCGGCAGCCTCAGCCGTGGCGCGGAGCAGCAGGGCTCGAAGTTCGGACCCGTAGAGCGCACTCTCGCTGGCTGTCTCGCCCCATGACATAAGAATGGAGGGGTCGGCTCCATTTTCCAATAGCCATTGAGCGACTTCTAGGTTGTCGCCTTCCGCCGCCGAGGCCAGGGGTGTGCCTGACCCAGGGGAGACCCCGTCGAGCGAAACACCGCGTGCCGCAATGTCTTTCACCAGTTGTAGGTCGCCGGAGTAGGCCGCGCCGACCAAGTACTCCGTGGGCACCGCTCCACCTCGGGCGAACACGATGTCGAATGCTGGACGAAAGGCCTCTCGGCCGAGGTGGGCCGCGTTGACCCCGATGTCTGGCCCGCTCAAAAAGGCTTCGATGGCCTCGGGCGAGTCCAGCGTAGCGCTGTACCGAAACGGCTCGTCCTCGGGGTGGTAGACGAGGGCGGCAAGGAAGGCGTCGATCGACTCGAACGCCGGCGTCGATCGATGCCAGTCGTGGTCCCAGAAACGAACGCGGCCGGAGACGGTGACCACAAAGGCGTTGCGGAGAGACCGAGCTCGAGGCACCTCCCCCCCCGCCTCCTCCGCCCCCTCCTCCCGCCGCCCTGACCTGGTTTCGCTGTGGCACGCCGTGAGCTTGGGGGAGCTGGGTCGGTAGGGTTCGGTGTGCTTGGAGAATAGGAAGAGCCAAGAATATAAGCTTTTAGGCCAGATTTCGGCGAATATGAGCGCCGCTGAGTCCGACTAAAGCGACGCGGCGGGTCGAACCGGACGGTAGAGTGCGTGGGAGAGAGGGCTAGATGCTTCCTATCCGCTGTGGGTGGTCGGCGACGCTCAGGGTGAAGGGCTCCGCGTCCCAATGTTGATCGCCGCACTGTGCGATGAGCGAGGCGAGGGCGGCACGCTCGGAGTCCAAAAGCGGGCTGCTGCGTACGAATTGATAGGTGATGGTGTGGCCCAAGAATCCTCCGCGACGGAGTCGGACCGTGGCAGAGGCTGTTCGTGACCTGTACGCGGATCCGGAGCGGCCAGCGCTCCATGTCCTAGTGGCCTACCTCGCCGGACCCCGCGGGCGCGGCCCCGGAACGATGTCGTTCGAACGGGTTCTAGCCCGGGGGCTCGACGGCTCCGACGAGTTCGCGAACGGTCTGCAGAGCGAGTGCAAACGCCTCGGGATCTCGGCGGCCACGGGCCACGATAAGCGCGCCTTCTAGGCCGGCAAAAAGGAAGCGACCGAGGGCGGCTGGGTCGCCGGGGAACGAAAAGGCTCCGTTCTCTCTTCCGGTCGCCAGCAGCTCGCCCAACCACAGGCTGTGCACGTCGAAGAAGCGCTGAACCTCGCTTTGTACGCCCTGGGGCAGGGTGGCGAACTCGGCTCCGAGCGATCCGCACAGGCAGATGCGGACGTGGTCAAGAGACACACCCATGAAGACGCTCAGGTAGGCATCGAGGCGTGCCCGAGGATCAGGTTCGTGGGCCAGAGCGTCTAGGCCTGCGCTGATGCGGGAGGCGTAGCGACGTACGGCCGCGACCCCAAGATCCGCCTTCTTGGGGAAGTGGTAGTGCACGCTGGCCGTGGTCAGGTCGAGGGCCCGAGCCAGGTCGTGGTAGCTGAAGGCGTTGTACCCACGCGTCATGATCAACACTTCGGCGTGATCGAGGATGCGCTCTTGGGTGGGGCTCTTCAGGGGCGGGCTCGCGGTGGGGTGGGACCTATGGGGCTACCCCGCGGCTGCGAGGCTGGTCAATAGTTGGATGCCGAGAAAGACCACCGCCCCCCATCCCGTCAGGAAGGCCACCGTGCGAACCAAGGGGATTTTGGCCACATAGACGACAAAGTGAAGTATCCGGGCGGCAAAGTACACGATCGTGGCGATGGCAATGGCGTCGCCGCGCTGGTCGAGGATGGCGAGGGCCAGCACGAGGGGCGCGAACAGGGCCAGGTTCTGAACCGCGTTGTTGTGCGCCCTGTGCGCGCGTTGCGCCCAAGGGGAGAGGGGGGGCGGGTCATCGGGGTAGCTCATTGTGGGCATGAGTCCGCGTACGACGAAGCTGTTGAGGATGTAGGGCATCCACATCAGCGCGGTGAAGACGGTGGTGAGCGCGAGCCAGAAGAGGGAATCGTTCATGGGGATCTCCGGTCGTTCGTGGGGGCCCCTCAACTTACTTACTAGTTAGTAGATTGGCCACCTCCTCGGAGCGAAAGGCTTCGGCGGATAGGGGCGACAATCGCCCTCAGCTCGGCTACAATCTGCACATCACCTGGGGAGTACAGATGATGAAGCGCCGCTATCTCGCACTCTGCCTGAGCGTGTTCGCCTGTGGAGCGGGCGGATCTGATTTGGACGGAGATGGCCTCACCCGCGACGAAGAGATCGCGCTGGGCAGCGATCCGGAGATTGCGGATTCTGATGGTGACGGTGTCGCAGACGGCGCCGAGGTGACGCTGGGCTTGGACCCAACCCTCGCTGACACCGATTAAGACGGGATCGACGACGGCGACGAGTTGGATGGCGGGACCGATCCCACCTTGGCCGACACCGACGGAGACGGGCGGGACGACGGGGTTGAGAGGACCGCCGGCACCGACCCAACAGACAAGTGGGACTGGCCCCAAGGTCAGCGGTGGCCTGACTTGTCGGCAGACGCGCCGTCGGGCGTGCGCCAGTACCGCATGGGTAAGGTATTGCCCAAATTTACCCTGATAGACAACACCGGCACCCCTGTGACCTTCGATCAGTTTTCGGGATACGTCCGATTAATTCAGATCATTCGCGGTTACACCGACCAGAGCCGTGACATCGCAGCCGCCGCCGAGGCCGAGTACCAAGAGCGCCGCCTCGATGGGTTCATGATCATTCAGCTGGTGATTGAAGACGACCGTCGCAGTACACAGGTAAGTCCGGCATTCTTGTCGGATTGGCAGAGGGAGTACGGGCTTAGCTTCCCCGTCGTGGCCGATTCCGACGGGGCCCTGCTCGATAACTTGGTTCAAGGAAACCTCGTTTCCGGCTTTCGCGGAATCACGCTGCTGGTCGACGCCGATGGCCGCGCCCACTCCAAATATTCGGAACCGGAGTCGACGACGGTCGTTTACGACATCGTCGACGAGCTGCTCAAGTGAGCGTCGAGTCCACACCAGATGTTGGTCCACGCCGGGCATACGCTGATTCGACAAGGTGTTCGCGCTCTACTCGGACGCAAAGAGAAAGGGGTAGGTCACGATCACAGCGCCACCGATGGGCTCCGGGAACTGCATCTGCCGGAGCGTCTTCAACACGCATCGAGACACGACGGGATCGGGGACTTCATCTTTGCTGACTTGGGTCGCGACTCCGCTCTTCATCCAACACGCGCACGGTCAAACACACCGGCTGGCCTCGTCGCATGATGCGAACCTCTACCTCTCGGGTCGCTCCAGAGAGCACACCGTCGAGCACCCCGAAGGCAGCGCCCATGGACGTCAGAGGTTGCCCTCCCACATCGGTCACCACATCGCCGCTTCGAACGCCGATCTTGTAGAGCAGTTCCTCTCTGTTTACCGCCGAGAATCGAATCCCATCGTAGCCGCCATTGTCGCTGCTCTCCGGGCGCAGTCGGGCAAGACTCTGCAGGCGTTTTTCATCGCCCATCACCGATCGAAGGTCCCGGTCGAGCAGGTCAGCCCGGTAGTCCTGGGTGCATCCGGTGTCGCCTGTCGGAGCGACCGAATCCGTCGGGGCGACTGCGACCTCGGGGGCCGGCGATTCGGGTTTGTCCTGGCCCACTAGGGGTGGCGCCGGGCTTGGAGTCACAACCGGGTCGGTCTTCGGCTCGGCGGTCAAACATCCACCCAGCAGGCTGATACCGAGCACGGCGGCCACCGCCCGGCCGAGTGCCAACGTCACACGACTCGGATGGTGCGTGACATCGGCGAGCAGGCGGGTCTTGAGGGGTGCGGGCATGGTTGGTCGGATGGTGCTCCTCCTTTCTATTACCAAGGATTGGGTTGCCTTACTGGCGATGGGGCGCACCCCCACTGGCCTCGGCGCGCTCGTGGACGACGGGCGGGTGGATGCTAGCACTGGCCGGCTGCGGGCGTGAGCCCAACGTTGCAGGTTGTGCGACGGTGTGGTGGTCCGATGCGGACTAGGGCAGGCTCGACAGAATAGGGTGCGCTCGTAGCCACGGCATCATCCCCTGCGGGCCCGAGAGAGCCAATGAACGTCGACACGCGCTCACCACGAACGCCGAGTACCTGGTCGGTGAACTCGACCCAGTTGGCGTTTGCACGTACGGGAAAACCGAGGATGGGAGGGTGGTAGAGAGCCCCAGAGGGACGGGATCGCCAAGGTCAAGCCATTGGCGGCCTTGGCTGGACCGTGGCGAACAACTGGCCGTGGCGTGTTTGTATGTGTGGCTCGTTGTTCGCCTGTGGCCAGCAGGAATCGGGCCCGAATACTGGTACCAGATCCTGCTGGTGGTATCAGAGGGGTTGGTCGCAGCCTTTCTCGTCTTTCGTCGCTCGACGGCGTCGATCTCAATGCGTCCCTGGGACTGGGCGATCGCAGTGGCCGGAACCTTTCTGCCGCTATTGGTCGTGCCCGGCGGTGACTCGTTCTTGCACCCGGTGGGGCCGCTGCTCATCTTGCTCGGCACGCTGATCCATCTGGGTGCCAAATTAAGTTTGCGCCGTAGTTTTGGACTCGTCGCTGCGAACCGTGGCGTCCAGAAAACCGGCATGTATCGCCTGGTACGGCACCCCATGTATGCGGGCTATATGCTCACTCACCTGGGCTTTGTGTGCGCCGCCCCGGCGTGGTGGAACGTGACGGTGTACGCTGCCGCGTGGCTGCTCCTTGTCCTGAGGATATTGGCGGAGGAACGTTTGTTATTGAAGGACGAAGCCTATGCGAGCTATGCGGGATCCGTGCGGTTCAGGCTGCTGCCGTTCGTATTCTAGGCCTCCCGGCCCATCATTGCGGGCGAACGCAGAAATTTCGTCTTGTGGCTCCAGCGCCAATGGGCGGGCGCTGGTCCACGCCGGGCATACGCTGACTCAACAACGCGTTCGCGCTCTACTCGGACGCAAAGAGAAAGGGGTAGGTCACGATCACAACGCCACCGGTAGGCTCCGGGAACTGCATCTGCCGGAAGGTCTTCAACACACATCGAGACACGACGGGATCGGGGACTTCATCTTTGCTGACTTGGGCCGCAGATACCGAGCCGTCTTCGGCGATCATGAATCGGATCGCGACCCGGCCCGCCAAGGATGCGTCTTTGGCGAGCGGGGTCTCGTAGCACTGGCGGATCGTAGGCATCTGCTCGCGGATGACGGCGGAGACCTTGTCCTTGGCGATCGCGCCCGCAGATTGGCCAGGAGCCAAGGCTACTTCTTGGACTGGCATGGCCGGCTCATCGGCGACGCTGGCCGCCGCGTTCTTCTTCGCGCAAGCGGAGCCGGCGAGGGCGAGGCCCAGCAGGAGCAGTTCGAATCGCATGGTTCACCTTGGGCTCAGTCTACATCTCACCTTGGATGCGGGCTCACTCGCGCGTCACGGAGCCCCGTCGTCGGCACGGGTAGCTTGGCAGCCCTCATCCCCTAACAGCGCCTGGACCGCATCATTCAAGCGTCGCAGCGCTCCCGGTAAGTCCCGGTCTATGCCTTCGACCGACGACCGGCTCGACAGATCGGCGGTGGCGGTGAGCAGCGAGGCCACGGCGTCGGCGCGGGTCGGGTCCAGGGTGGGCAGGCGGGCGATGACCGGGTTGTCCAGGTTGACGAAGACCTTTGCGGCGGCCCCCTGCTCGATGGTGTCGGTGAAGTTTCGGGTGAGGGCGAGCAGGCCGGCACCCAGGCGCTGGTCGGTCTGGTCATCTTCGATGCGGCGCTTGAGCAGCACGTCGCGATCGGGCACCACAACCAGCGGAAGCGGATAGGAAGCATCAAGCCCTCTCTCCCACGCACTCCACCGCCCGGTTCGACCCGCCGCGTCGCTTTAGTCGGACTCATCGGCGCTCATATTCTCCGAAATCTGGCCTAAAAGCTTATATTCTTGGCTCTTCGTATTCTCCACGCACACCGAACCCTGCCGACCCAGCTCCCCCAAGCTGCAGTCCGCACCCACGCCCCAAGCGTCGATAATCTCCTCGTAGGTGTCGCCAACACAACCGCCAAGGGCGCACGCGTTGACGAAGTCCAGCTCGCCGCGGTTGTCTTTGAGCACGCACTCGCGGGTCTGAAGGCCGGGAATGACGCCCTCTTCCCACGCGAGAGTCTCAATCTCGCCTTCGACACAGTCTCCGCCTGCCGTTTGAACCGTTCCTTCCGGGCAGGCGCTCTCGGTACAACCCACTACGAGAAGGGCGAGGGGCAACAGACGGTACATGTGTTCTCCGGAAGACGGCTGGGGAGGTACCACGCCATTACGGAGTTGTCCGGTTGAAAATCTACCGACTAAGCGTCTCCGGTGATGGGCAGGTCGTCTCGCGGTGAACCCATCTCAGGCTGCGCCGAACTGCTTTGCGTCAGGCCGTTCGGCTCTCCCAGAGCTTGACCCACTTTCCACCCAAATTGCCAACAATCTCATTGATGAAGCCGTCAAGGATTCGCTCTTCTACCAGCCACGCGGCATCCCCTCCGTCCGCGACGACTGTGAGGACTAGAGCACCCTTCGAGACCCCTTGCAGCCAGAGGGCACCGTCCATTCGGCGGTTCGGAACCAATGTCACCCGCGCTTCAATCTCTTCTCCATCCGCGTCTAGGGTGTGGCCGTCGTATACCTTGAGCAACGCTTCGTTGAGTCCGTCTCGGGTTGCGCCACCAGTGACGGCCGCGACAACAACAAACGAATCATCGGCGACCAAGCGCTCCAGATACGCGCCCCAGCTGGGCAGTCGAGCGGCGATGTAGAGACCGAGGGGTACGCTATCATTACCAACGAAGAAGGCGACCTCGGGTTCACCGCTCGGTTCGGACTCTTTGCCGTAGTCTAGCGCCACAGCCCCCCCGCCCCAGAAGTCGATGAACACCACACGATTGGAAGAGGGGGTGTTCGACACACCCAGGTGCGTTTCTAGGTCGAAGAGGCTGGGAAATGTCAGCCTGCTGGGCAGGCGTGGACCGTGCTGGATGAAAGCGTCTACGGGGTCACAGCCATCCAAAGCCAAACCGGAAACGATGGTCTGGCCACCAGCACAGAGCAACAACTGTTGCCGCAGGCTCTTCGGAAGCACAAACCCCGTGCTCACCTCCCATGCGTCCAGTTCCTGCGGTGCACAGCCAGAGGCGGTGTCAGTGGGGAGCCAAATTAGCGGAATAGCCTTTTGTTTAGGTTTCTTTCGGCGGGGCTTCCTGCGCGGTGATTCGACCCACTCCACATCTATGCTCGTTTGACAAGACGGGCCCTGGCCGAGTTGCGACCACGATTGTCGGCATCTTGAGAACCAGCCGAAGCTCAGATGGTCGAGGGTCCCCATCGCTCCTGTGAGATCAAGCCCATGAAATCCTGCCGTCTCGAGGCAAGGACTCTTCTTGAGCGATTTGCACAATTGCTGCCCGGCGATGTGCCCGTCCCCAACATACTCAACTTGCAGGAAGCGCAATCCTACGAGAGTGCAGACGGCCAGCGGGTCGAGAACCGCACTCCCAGCCGCCGAGAATTGAAGCTGAAGAATCTCCAACTGTGCCGGCTCCACGCGTGCGAGCGAAAGGGCGCATAGCCCTTGAATTTTCAAGGATTGCAATGAAGGAAGTCGATCCAGCAAGGATGTGACGTCCGTATCGCCTGCGTTGTCGATCTGTAGTGCGCGCACCAAACTTAGGTCAATCTGCTCAAGTCGTTGCCACGCAAGAGCGGAAGTGCAGTGCAGTCCATCGGGTGCTGTGACCATGTCTTGGAACAACGCTGCGACCGACACGAGGTCGCTATACTCGTCGATTACTTCAAGCCGTTCTATCGAGCCACTTGAGAGCGCTGGCGGTAGTGGACAAGTTTTATCTGACAACAAAAATCCAGGTCTAAGGGTGAAAGGCAGCGCACATCGAACGCTTGCTAATTGCCGGCAGGTATCACTGGGAGCACAAGTTGCGCCAACCAAAGGTAGCTTTGTGAAGTGGATCTGGTTTCGCAAGCAGCGTCACAGAC
>JBGCER010000024.1:0-6060 GCA_045106515.1 Myxococcota bacterium | reverse complement strand
CCCCTCACCCGCCAGGTGCAGGCACAGTTCCGCGTGTTCAGCCTCGTCTCGAGCGGCAGCCTCGACCGCGTCGAGTAACGCCTGTGGCGCATTCAAACTGCGCAATTCAGACAGATGCCGCTCGAAGCTGTGCACGCTCGCACGCTCCGCTGCGGCCATGCTTAGCCAGTGGCGAGCGACGGGGTCCTCGGTGCCGCAAACGTCGGGCAAGACCGCTCCATGCTCACCCATCAGGGGACGGCCCACCACGACTTCGGAGCGAGACAGCACCTCAGCCGTGCGGGGATCGATCTGAAGCATCGCCCAACCGCATTGGACCGTCCAAGCCAGGCCCGGTACGCGCTCCGTCAAGTAGAGCGTCTGATTATGTAGAGTGGCCCCACAGCTGCCGCTCGTTTGTGCGCGCGGCGAGACGCGGCACAGCAGGTCGGCAGGGGCGATGAGTCCTGCATCACACTTGGCCTCTGCACCCATGGCTCTGCACTCCCCCAGCAGCCGCGCGGAGGCCGTCGCCCACGCGTCGGCGCTCATGCCATGCACGCTCTCGACCGTCCCGTCCGCGTATTGCAGGACGTGACGGTTCGGATCGCCTTCCACCAGAGCGCTGGCGCACGTCGCCTCCGGAGCCGGCGCCGTGGGAAGGGTTGCGACCGGCGCCGTGCTCGCGGGTGGCTCGGAGGTGATGGGGTCCGGTTCCGATTTCTTGCAAGCAGGGGCCATCGCGGCCAATAGGGCCAATCCGAGCAGCTGGGCGTCACGCATAGAATGCCTCCGAGGTGCAAGTCTCGCACACCGGGTCCAACGCAACCGCAACGCGAGGCTTACAGGCTCACCAGCGCTGGCGATGGGGTGACGGAAGTCTATTGGGTGAGCCCAAACCTACGAAGCCCAAGCCCAGCAAGCCAAGCGCAGCCTATTAGGCGACGAAACGAGGGGGCCGGCTCACCGCTCGACACGATCCTGTCATCTGGGAAGGCCAGGACCGAGATACTCTTCGGCATGAACAGAGTTCAGGCGGCGCTGTTGAGTTGGGCGGTGGGGAGCGCGAGCGCCGGCTGCACCCGCGTGCTCGAGTTGCCCGAGACCTCCGGCTCCGGCGATGGGCTCTGCCTCCCGGCCCAAGCGGACGGCTTCCGCATGCCATCCGTGCGGTGGGCCTTGGCTGCGTCCCATGCGTCCTGGCGCCTCGACGATGACGCGGAGGATGGAATCGCCCTATCTCCCAACTTTTTCCTCGCTACGGCATGGCAGACGACGGCCTTCTCCTGCGCGGACTACGGCGCCCCATGGAAACAGGACGGCCCCGCTGGCACCGGCGGCTGCCTGGACATCCAACGCCAGACGACCTGGACGGAGCTGACCGTCCTCTTTCCTTCGATCTACCCGGATGGTAACGCCTACGATCAGGCGTTCGAAGGCGATCAGCCAGAGTCGTCGACCATGGCGTTGGCGTGGTCGACGGTGGGCGCCCACGCGCTGTGGGGGCGCCCGGCGGTCGATCAGGTGCCCGCCGAATTCTACGCCCGATCGACGGATCCCCGGCCCGCGGCGTCGATGTCGGCGATGATCCACGCGGCCGGTCCTTGGTCCGGCGCCATCCCAGACGCCATCCAGCGCTGCCCAAATGACGTTGCCGCGTGCGCCGACGGGCAGGTCGCGTTCCACATCCGAGGCGTGCTCGACAAGATGGACGCCTTGGACGCCGCTTCATGCTTCCAGGACGAGATCACCCAGCAGGACCTGGACGCCCATGTGAAGGGCTTGCGGCCTTGGTGGCCGGAAGAAAACTGGGACCGAGCGCTAGCGGCCGCCCGCGCGGCCCTGGCTGACCATGAGGGCGAGGGCTTTGAGCGACAGGTGGTTCCCGTGCTGAACGCCCTAGACAGCGAGACAAACACCCGGCTGCGTTGTCCAGAGGAGACCTTGTGGTCGGTGTATCGCTACTCCTGTCCCTAGGCGCTCTGGCAGAGCCCGGAGTGAAGGTGCTCGACCTGGGTCCCGATCCGGCGGAACAGGCCTATGTGGAAGAGCTTGCGCTCGGGGGAGTTCGCGTACAAGAATACCCTATTGAGGCTGACTTTCGCGACCTCACCCTGACGGAGCAGCTCAAGGTGATCCGTCCCCTCGTGGGCTCGGATCAGGCCGTCGCGTGGCTGGTCCGCGATGACAGCCTCACCTTGGCCGTGGCCTTCGTACAAGACGACCGCGCGGTGGTTCGCACGGTTCGTACCGACGCCGACGGTATGGCGAGCGCGCGCCTCGCCCTCGCGACCCGCGAGATCCTCGCCTCGGCATCCACCGGGCTCGCACCCGCCCCAGCTGCAACGACCCTGCCGTCGAGCCCCACCCCCAAGGGCACCCGGTGGGTCTCTGTGGGCCTAGGCAGCACCGTTCCCCTTCAGCGAGGCGCGCTCGGGCCCCGCGTCGACCTCGACGTCACGCTGCTCCAGGACTGGACGCGGACCGGGCTGGGATTCGGCGTCGGCGGTAGCGGAAATGGGCGCCAAGGACGGGGGTGGGCCCGTAGCTTTGTCCGCCTTGGCCCTTCCAGATCGGGCCTACGCGTCGGCGCCGCCCTCGATATCGTGGGCCTACCTTGGGTCGTCTGGGCGCAGCCGCGGATCGAGGTTGGGACCGCGCTATTCCCCCATCACCTGGTGGGCGCCGAGCTCTGGCTGCGATTCGCCCCCATGCGCGATCGGATCGTTCGTGGCGACGACACCGTCTACGACAGCGGCATCGCGGAGATCTCGATTTCTATGGCCCTCCGGAGACAGATCTCCCCCCGCAGACGGCAACTTCTACCGTGAGCGCCCCCGTAGACGTCGATCAGGCCCTCGTGGCCAGCCTTCGAGAAGGTGACATGCAAGCTCTGGGACATCTCTATGCCCGGCACGGCGCTGGAGTCCGTTCGCTGGTTCTGCGCTGCGACCCATCGGCCGGGCCAGAGGGTGCGGATGAGGTGTGCCAGGAAACCTTCCTCACCTTCTACGACACCCTGAGCCGGTATGAACACCGGGGTGCATTGAAGCGGTGGCTCTACGGGATCGCCCTGAAAAAGGCCCGTAATCGCCGGCGACGATGGTGGCACCGACTGGGCATCCGCCAGCGGGCGGGGGCGGAAGCCGCAGGCGTCGCCGTGCATCACCACGACATCGACGCGCGCATCGATGCTCACACTCGAATCGCAGCGTTGATGGCGGCCCTTCCGGCGGCGCAGCGCGAGGTGATCGCCTTGGTGCACATCGAGGGCCTGTCGGTGCAGCAAGCGGCGGAAATACTAGCAATCTCAGATAATGCCGTGTCTACTAGACTATACCGAGCACGCGCAGCGCTGGGGGGGGGCCGATGAGCCTGGATGACGAGCTTGCGGAATGGGCGGAGCAGACCCGCCAGCCCGCCCCCAACCGCTCCGAGATCTCGGCGCTGGTCGCTCGGGCGGAGCATCGAGGAAGCGGGCGTTGGGCCTTGCCCATCGCACTGGGCGCCACGGGGCTGGCGGCGTTGGCGGCCCTCGTCGCCTTGGCGGTGATGCCCGCGCAGCCGCCCAAGGACGCGCCGGCCGTTGCCATCGAGGACGACCGACCCGAGCCATCGCTGGTCATCGAGGCCCCCGATCGACGGTCGCTCTCCGCCGGACAACACGCGTTGGGCGGGGATCAAATCGAGGTCGCTCAAGACGGATTTGTCGAGGTTATCGACGGTGGTCTCGCCACTGAGCTCGCCCTGCGCACCGGCCAGGTCACCGTACACGCCGCACCCCGATCCGCCGGTGAGTCCTTATCCGTGACCCACGACGACTGGACCGTCCGGGTCGTCGGTACGCGCTTCATGGTCGTCGATGACCCGTTCACCGTTCGCGTGACCGAGGGCGTCGTTCGAGTGACGGGTCCCGACACCGACACCACCCTTCGCGCCGGAGATGTGCTGGTCGAAGGTCAGATCCAGCGTGCTAAGCCAACGCGGATCGCCCCGAGCCTGCCCCCGCTCTCGGAGCTCAAGCAGCTGCTGCTCGATGGCCGATCCGATGCGGCCCGACAGGGCTTGTCCCGACGGCTCGCTGCCTCTCCCAACGACGTGCCGGCGTGGACCCTTCTCGCCCAGCTTGAAGGTCGAGCGGGCGCCCCAGACGCCGCGGTCACTGCCTGGCGCGAAGTCATCTCCCGCGGCAACAAGGCCGAGGCCCAGCGTGCTCGATACGAAGCGGCGGTGATCTTGGACGGCCGCCCTGCCGAGGTCGTGCCGCTGCTCACCGCCTTCCTCGCCGACCCCGGCCCCCTCGCCCCCGAGGCCGGTGTGCGCCTCGGTCGGGCCCTGCTCGTCCTCGGCCGCGACGCCGAGGCCAAAGCGCGGCTCCAGGCCGTGATCGACGCCAGCCCCGGCACCTCCTCCGCACGAGAGGCCCGCGCCTTGCTGCGCGCGGACTAGCTGCGATTTATCCGCCGTGTAAGCCGATCCTTACACCAGCCGATCACAGAGACAGATCCTCCCCGCCTGGCGGCAATCAGTGGGCAAGGAGGGTCCATGCGCCGCCGAGACCTGTTGAAGATGGGAGCTGCGTCACTGCTCGCAGCGCCGTTCCTGAGCCTCGCGATGGGGGCCCGCGCCCAAGACCAAGGGGCTCCACGCCGATTGCTCATTGTGCATTCTCCGAACGGCACCATCCCCCATCGACTCGGGGCGACCGGCGGCAACCGCCTGGCCTTCGATGCCGGCTCGATCCTGGAGCCCCTGGCCGGACTCGAAGACCAGCTCCTGGTCTTGTCCAACATGAACTTCTCCGTGGGGACCAACCACGAAGGCGGCATGCGCGCCATGCTGACCGCCGGCGGAGGCACCAGTCTGGACCAACTGGTGGGCGCTCACCTCGGAGGCAGCGCCCGCTTTGACGCCCTCACTCTCGGCGCGCTCACCAGCTTGTGGGGCGGTTCCGTCCAGACCCGCGCCAGCTATAAAGATGGCGCCACCGTCACGCCGGACGATAGCCCCGAACACGCCTGGAAGCAGCTCTTTGGCGACGTCGGCGATGTCTCGCTGAAGGACCGCAGGCAGAGCATTATCGACCTGGCCCGAGGCGAAGTCACCACCCTACGCGGACGGCTGGGGACCCAACACCGGGCCCAGCTCGACACCCACTTGGAGGGCCTGCGCGCAGCCGAGCGCGCGCTGTCGGGAGGCGGAAGCTGCGAGTCGCCGGTCGCTCCAGGCGTCTTCCCCAAGGGAGCCAACGACAGCTTTCCGCACATCGCCGACGCCCAGCTAGCCCTGGCCGTTCAGGCGCTGGCCTGCGGCGCGACCAACGTGGCCACTGTGCAGCTCACCCACACGGTCAGCCCGGTCGTGTTCACCTGGCTGGGCAAGACCGAGTCCCACCACGCGCTGTCTCACGCCGGCGATGGCGACCGCGCCGGCGTCCAGTCCTTCGTCGACTGCGAGCGGTGGTTCGCTGAGCGAGTCGCCACCCTCATCCGACACCTGGCGAACACCCCCGACCCCCTCGGCGAAGGCTCGATGCTCGACAGCACCGTCGTGCTCTGGGCCAAAGAGATGGGAGACAGCCGCGCCCACGTCTGCGACGGCGTTCCATGGGTGATCGCAGGAGGCGGCGAGACCTTCCGCCTAGGACGCCAGCTCGACATGGGCGGCGCCACCCACGACGGGGTGCTCGCCGCCATCGCCAACCGGTTCGGGTTGGGCCTCACCCGCTTTGGCACCGGCAGTGCCGCCCCCTCGGAGGTGCTGTGATGCGCATATTTGCCCTGCTCCTTAGCCTCGCCTCGCTCTCGGCCTGCGGCACCCTCGCCCCCTTGGACGGCGACCCCAACGACGATCCCTCTACCGGAGACCCGCAGATCGAATCCGAGTGCGATGAAGACCTAGAGCTCTTTGCCGAACACGTGTGGGAGCCGGTGCTCAGCCGGCGCTGCACCACGTGCCACACGGCAGGCTCCGGAACCGCCGCATCAGAGACCGCCTTCTCGCTTCACCCCGACGACGTCGCCCTGTCCATGCTCGCCGCCATCCAGGTTGCTGACCGCATCGTGGACAAGCCCACCGGTC
>JBGCER010000023.1:0-2865 GCA_045106515.1 Myxococcota bacterium | reverse complement strand
GTCGCATTGGTGGCCAAGCTGCCTCGGACCGTCCATGTGTGGCTCATGCCGTCCACGCTGTCGGAGCCTGTGACCTCTCGATCGGTCTCATCGCGGACAAAGAGCTCGACGCCCTCTTGGTCGAAGGTGACCCGGATGGGGTCATACTCGCTGTCCACGAAGAGGTCGGTGGCGCCGGTCTCTGGGGAGACCGAAGTCACGGCGAAGGGGCAGGTCGCCTCCTCGGGTGGGGACTCCCCAGAGCCAGAACAAGCACATAGGGCGGCCAGGGCGACGAGGGGCAGGCGCATAGAGTCTCCAGCGGCGAGGGGCAGCAGCGGCGGGAGGCTACAGCTGGTTGTCTCCCCAAGCAACCCGGCACGACCGAGTACCGCATCTCCGGGCCGATTTACCGTGTCTGCAGTATGAACTCGGCGATCTTATCGCTCACGTCCGCGCTCACGTTGGAACTGATGTCAGCGGGTGTGACGAGCTTCCAGTCCGGCTGGGACACACAGTTCAACGCGTGGGTGATGCACGCGAGCTCCTTCGCCTCTCGGACCCCGTCGTGTGTGGCGAACGCTGAGCGCCAGCCGTCGAGTTGGTCCGACGGCACGTTCCAGTCATAGTCACCGCCGAGGGCCAGCAGCGGCTGGTCGAGGCCGGCGGCGATTCCGGGAGCGTCATCGCCCGCTTGCATCCAAGATGCCCAGAACGCGGCAGAAGCACCGCCGATGGCAGAGCTGTCGTGGGTACCGCTCCGAAGGGCTTGTGTGCCCTCGACCAGCGTCTTTAGGTCGGCGGTGGTGGCGTCGATCGCAGCCTGGGTCGCGCCTGATTCTCGGAGAAGGTCGATCGTGAAGCTCAGCTGGTCTCTCAGCCCCTCATCGACCGGGTCGTGGGGGGCTGCCAACAAGATCCCACCGGCCAGCTGACCATCTCGCACCATCTGTGGCACCAACTGCCCGCCTTGCGAATGGCCTACCACCCAGATTCGCTCCGGGTCGATCGCCGGATTGTCGCGCAGCGACGCGGTCGCCGCCACCGCGTCCTCCGCGAAGGTGAACACCGTGACGTCATTGGCCGGCGCCGGGTAGCCATTGTCCGCACACCCATTGAACGGACCGCAGCTGCGCTTGTCGTAGCGATATACGGCGACGCCGCGGTCTTGGAGCTGCGTAGCGAGCTGCGCGAACACCCCGATCTCAACGCCGAAGCCGAAGTTCAGCTGGCCGGACATCGGCTGATCTCGACTATTCGCGCCGCTGCCGTGGACGAGAACCACGACCGGAACCGGGCCCTCACGGTCTGGCAATAGGAGCGTACCCGACAGGTCGAACCCGTCAGTCGGCGCGTCCCACTCCATGGTTTCGGCGGGGCCAGCACCCACGACGGGGCCGTCGGGTTCAGCAGGACCGTTGCAGCCCAGCGCCACACACGCCACAAGGACAACTGAGGTGGCTTGTCGGATCATTGTGGCCTCCAAAAATCACGAGCCTGCAGTTGGGCTCGATTCGAGGTTCTTCCAAACGAAATAGCTGTAGATGTTCGGCGCAATCGCACCGGAGAGCAGAAGCACGACGGCCACCCAGGCTACCGAGACGGGCGGCAGGGTCAGAGCTGCGAGGATGGTTAGCAAGCCAGAGCCCGCAAACGTCCACCCGGCCGCCCGATGCGTCACATGCCACACCTTCTCTGAGCCGAGCGTCCACCGCGTCCGGACACCGGCGAATCCATTGCTCCGAAGCTTGGGCATCGCATTGCCCATGACCATCCAAAGTAGCCCTGTAAGTACGATCACCGAGCGAGAGTCCAGGGTCTCGTCGGGGGATGCTGCGGCTTGTAGTGCCAACCACTGCACGCCGACCAAGAACGCAGAGACGCCAACCATGATTGTGGAGATCGCCGGCCAGCTTCGTTCCACGTGCTCCGTGCGTTTGGACAAGAGCGCAGCAACCACCACAAGCCCCGGTGCGAGGACGGCAGCCAGCGGAGCCATGCTCACGCCAACAAGTCGTCCCATGTGCCGATCCGGGGTCCCATCCGCACCCCAATGAACCGCCATGGACTCGGGCAGACTGGGCCAGGCTACGACGGCCATGAGGGCGCCCACTAAGGCACATGCAAGGCACCACAGCATCGTACGTATCATGCGGGCTTCCTGTCTTTTGCGCCGACTCCCATCAGGGCGAACACCTTGTGCACGACCTCTTCCAAGAGTGACTGGTTGATTCGGTAGTAGACGAACGTGCCGCGACGCTCTCGATCGATGAGTCCCGCCTCGGTCAAGACCTTGAGGTGGTGCGACAAAGTCGGCTTGCTCACGTCGACTTGCTCCGCCAGTTCACCGGCTGCTAACTCCCCTTCTTGCTGTAATCGCTCAAGCAGCTCGCGTCGGAGGGGGTGCGCTAAGGCTTCGAAGGCGTCGGACATTTTGGCTCTGGGCTAATTAGGTGCTTCTCTAATTAGTGCCGAGGCTAAACAGTGTCAAGGCACATCCTGAGTGATGAATCAGACGAAGCTTGAGACAGGTGCGTCTTCGTGCTACCCACTCCCTCGTACTGGAGGGACACATGGCGTTGCCTGGCTTGCTGATCGTTGGGATCGGGATTTTTTCGCTTTTGGGCGGCATTATGCAGTGGTCGTTCTTTATGAATCACCGCAAAGCGCAGTTCTTTATTCGACTCTTCGGCCACCAAGGCACGCGCATCTTCTATGGCGTTCTGGGGGTGTCCTTGATGGTCTTCGGCGGGCTGATGGCGCTCAATGTGTTTGGCCTGCCGGTGGAGCCGTAGGGCCGTCGGTGCGGGGTCAGCGCTCCAGCCCAGACTCCGGCGCTCTGTCCGCCGCGCGAAGCTTGGCCAGCTCTTCTTTTACGACCGGAGC
>JBGCER010000022.1:0-2952 GCA_045106515.1 Myxococcota bacterium | reverse complement strand
CTGGGTTTGGTCGCGGAGCTTTCAGGGCAGACAATCGAACAGGTTAAGGCGTTAAACCCAGCACTTCGTCGATCCGCCATCCCCCAAGAGGGCTACTTATTGAACCTGCCTGCGGGCACGGGCGCCACCTTCTCTGCGCGTCTGGCGAAGGTCCCTCCGTCCAAGCGCGTTCAGTTCGTCAACCACACCGTGCGCAAGGGCGAGACCCTGTCCAAGATTGCGGCCCGGTACGACACGACCTCCCGAGAATTGGTGCGGCTGAACCACCTGAAGAACGCCGATCGTATCCACGTCGGCATGACCTTGGTGATCCCCAGCGAGGGAACCCCGGTGCCGCCCGCGCCTCGGACCGCTGGCGCGCCTAAACCTGCCAAACAGGCGCCGGCCAAGACCGTGGCGAAGACGCCGCCCAAGTCGGCCCCGGCAGCCTCGTCCGGCGAGGGCAGCATTCGATACAGCGTGCGGCGGGGAGACACCCTGTCTGCCATCGCGTCTCGGCACAACGTGAGCACGGCGGACTTGACCCGTTGGAACCGGATTAAGAGCGCATCGTCGATTCAAGCTGGCCAGGTGCTCACCATCCATCGCACGCCGTGGCGCAGCTATAGCGTCAAGCCGGGGGACTCCTTGGGGCGTATCGCTCAGTCCAATGGCTGCTCGGTGACCGACCTGCGATCGTGGAACGGGCTCAAGGGCGATGTGATCCAGCCGGGACAGAACTTGCGGATCCGAAGGTGAGTTCCGGTGTTCGGCGAGGCTATGTTCTCGCTGGCGGATTGAGCACTCGCATGGGGCAGGACAAGGCGCAGATGCGGGTGGGCGGCGTGGCCATGGCCGCGGTCGTGGCGGATGTGCTCACTGAAGCCGGCCTCGAGGTGTGGATCGTGCGTCGCCACGACAGCCCATCTGGGGCGTTCATCGGCGCAACAGGCCGTGTCTACCCCGTCTGTATCGAGGACAACGATCACGCTCGCCACGCGTTGTGGGGGATTGTGACGGCGCTCGAACACGCGCGGGGAGGCTCGGTTTTGGTGCTGCCTTGTGATGTGCCGGATTTGACGGGATCGGACGTGCAGGCTCTGCTCGCGGCGGTGGCTCCGGCGGTCGTGTCGGATGGCGAGCGGGTGCACGGTCTGTGCGCGGTGGTCCGGGCGGGAGAGCTGAAGCGGGCGCGGGAAATCGCCGTCGGTGGCGGCTCAGTTCGTAGTTTTGTGGCGGGGTTTACGAGGGTGATCGTGGATGGGGAGCGGCTGCGGAACGTGAATGGGCCGGGGGATTTGTGATGGGGCACGCGTTGACATTCCAGAGGAGACTGTCCGAATCTCTGTGTAAACCCCTATCGAAGGTAGGCTCTCCATGACAGGAGGGCGCCATGCCCAAGAAAAAGACCGACCTGAACTCCCTGATCACCCAGCTCGCTGCGCAGGTGGACAGTGGCGATGACCTCGCAGCGGCGGTGGCTGCGCTGAAGAAGTAGGCGATCGAAGGGATCCTTCGGGCTGAGCTGGCGGGGTACCTCGGGTATGAGAAACATGCAGCCAAAGGCTACAACAACAAGAACAGCCGCAACGGAACGACGTCCAAGACTGTCCTGGCCGACACCGCGCCGTTGAAGTCAGCGTCCCACGACACCGAGATGGCACGTTCGCGATGCAGATTTTATTAAAGCGCCAGCGCGCCTAAAGGGGTTCGACGTCAAAGTAATCAGCCTGTACGCGCGGGGCCTGACAGTGCGCGAGAGGGCGTGATTCATGACCCGGTCTGAGCGACCGACCCGAGGGGCCACGCTGAAGCCGCAGTACTCGTGATCGACTCTGCGCAAGATGGGCGGTACGGGGCGGTTGTACAAATCCGATCGCCGCAACACGCGGCCAAAGGACCGCCCCGTGACCGCCCACGCTCAGAGCGCCTGCTCCCCCTCTTCGGGCAAGTCCCATTTGTGCGCATCGTTCGAGAATGCCGTCACTGACTTACTTAACGACGAACCGATGTCGCCCCGCGCCATGAAAGAAGGGGTGTGGCGGCTGCTCACTCGGGTCGGCCGCGAGGTGCTGACGGCGCTGTTGAGTGCCGCGTGCTGGCGAGAAACGAAGTCTGCGACGCAGGGTACAACGCCCCGTCTCCGTCTCGATGACGACTACACAATCAGCCAGTCCACAACCCGCGGCGTGCTGCGTATTCCCCTGTTTGCCTAGCGCGATAATGAAGGAAAAACGCAGACTCCGGCTCGGTCGGCGGTCTTTCCATTGCACCCGCACTGTCGGTCGTCGGGGCTGTGCCTGGAGTGGAAGAGCCGGCTCGGGAGCGACCTTCCGTTCCGCCAGGCCGAGGACGCGATGGCGTTCTTCAGTCAGGGCGCTGCTCGGGTCGAAGACACGACGATTGCTCCCCACATCGGCGTCGTTGGGGACCTCGTCGATGACCAGTGGACCTACCGGCCGGTCGACGAGATCGCCGACATCTTGGGCTCGAAGGCCGCGCGCGACCGCCAAACGGGCAAGCCCCTGCTCTACATCTCCAGCGATACTCACGCGCTGCGACGCTACGTGGACGACAGCTGGGACGCGTCGTGGAAGATGATCAACGGCATCCGCCTGTGGTGTGCCAATGGCGACCAGAACGGCATTATCCACTTGGGAGGGGAGTACACATGGGGCGACTGCCGGAATATTGGTGAGCGGGTGGCCGCTTTGGTCGAGCGGCTGCACGCGATCGACGCGCAGTGGGTGTTCGTGTCGGACGGGATGCCGTGGTTCCGAGACCACATCATGCCGCACCTGCCCAAAGACACCACGTTCATCCTCGATTTTTATCATGTGGCTGAGCGGCTGGGCGAGTTCGCCGCCGCCGAGTTCGGCCAGGGCTCGAAAGCGAGCAAACAGTGGGTGCGCTGGGCACGGACGATGTTGCTGGGCAAACGTGACTATCGTCGGGCGAAGTCGACAACGCGAA
>JBGCER010000021.1:0-2858 GCA_045106515.1 Myxococcota bacterium | reverse complement strand
CTCAGACCGATGTGTCGATCCAGACACCGGTGGCGGCGGTGGATGTGCTGTGGGTCATCGACAATTCCTGCTCTATGTCCGAAGAACAAGCGGCGTTGGGGCGGAACTTTGGCTCGTTCATCAACTTCTTTGTCGGCAGCGACTTGGACTACCACGTGGGCGTGGTCAGCACCTCGTTTGGAGACGCCGCCCAGCGCGGTCGACTTCGCGACGGCTTCGACAAGCGATGGATCGACTCAGACACGGCGGACCCGGTTCGCGACTTCCGCCGCATGGCAGAGATGGGAATCGATGGCTCCGGAGCGGAGCGGGGTCGGGACCAAGCCTGGGGCGCCATCGAGCTCATCGGACGCAAAGAAGGCCAGTACAACTACGGCTTCTACCGAGATGACGCGTCCTTGGCCATCATCGTGATCTCCGATGAAGACGACTACTCCTCCATTAAGACGGTGCCCGAGTTCGCGGACTGGATGAAGGGACTCAAGTCCGACCCAGGCATGGTGACCTTCTCGTCCATCGTTGGCTTCCCTGGTGGATGCGCCATCGAAGAGGGCCGCGACTACCTGGCGATAACCCGGTCTGTCGGTGGGATTGAGTGGGACATCTGCAATAGCGACTGGTCGCAGGTTCTCGAGGATCTGGGGGTGCAAGCCGCAGGACTCAAGCGAGAGTTCTTCTTGTCCGCCGTGCCCGTCGAAGGCACCATCGAGGTTCGGGTCGACACGGACGGCGAGGTCGAGCGCTTCAAAGAGGATCGGGACTTCACCTATAGCCGCGTTCGCAACAGCATCGAGTTCATCGAATTTGTGCCACAGCCGTTCGCCGATGTGAGCATCGAGTACCAGCCCCTCTCGGAAGCCCAGCGCGCGGGCAATGAAGAGGTCGGCGACTAGGGGATGCGCTGGCTGCGCGGGCGGCCTGCGCCGGGTGCGCTGCAACATCTTCGCGGACTACAACGCGGTCACTCGCGGATCCCGGTGCTTTAGAGCAGGTTTCAGCGGTGATGATGGAGAGTGTCGCGGATGGGTGGATCCGTCTGCTAAACTCCCGTCAAGTTCCCGTGCGGCACGGCACGAACGCGACCCGAGAGGACTCGATGCGCAATCTGCTCCCTTTCCTGATGATTCTAGGCGCTTGCAGTGGTGGAGGCTCCGATGATGTCGATGACTTCAACGTCATCGATGATGTCGTCGATCTCGATGACGCCGCCCTTGACCTAGAAGAAGTCACCGAAACCCACGCTCAGGTTGGCGTCCCCAAAGTGGACGTGCTCTGGGTTGTGGACAACAGCCGCTCTATGTACGAAGAGCAAACGGCGCTGGCCAACAACTTCACGGCCTTCATGTCTCGGTTCGACGAGGCGAAGCTGGACTACCACATCGCTGTGGTCACCACCGGCTACGACGATGACGACCAGCGCGGCCAGTTCCGCACCGCCATCGACCGCCGCGGCGATACCATTCGCTGGCTCGACAACACCATCTCTGAGCCCGCTCGCATCTTCCGCGAGATGGCGGAAGCCGGCATTGACGGTCCCCTCGAAGAGAAGGGCCGCGCCCAGATCTACACGGCTCTTGGCCTGTTCGGCCAGAGCGACAATTTCGGGTTCATGCGCGACGATGCCTTCCTTTCGGTCATCGTGCTCTCGGATGAAAACGACCGCTCCGGCGACATTCCCATCAAGAATGACCAGTTCATCGATTGGATGCGGACCCTCAAAGACTCTCCCGAAAAGGTCAGCTTTTCGAGCATCGTCGGTCCGCAAGGCGGCTGTGGAAACGCGGAAGAGGGGACCGACTACCTTGAGGCGACCACATCCCTGGGCGGCCTGAGTCACTCCATCTGCAACCCCGCATGGGCCAACCTGCTCGAAGCCTTGGGGGATAAGGCCGCCGGCCTTCGCAGCGAGTTTGTGCTGCGTGATGTGCCGGAGCCCAGCACGCTCGAAGCGCGCTGGAAGGAGCCCGGAGAGGCCCCCGTGCAGAAGACCTATGGCCTGGACTTCGAGTACAATCGCGCCCGGAACAGCATTGTGTTCGCGGAAGATGCGCCGCCGGCCGACTCGGTATTGACCATCGAGTACGTGACCGCCGAGAGCGTGCGCGCCTCGGAGTAGTGACTTTCGGGTCGCTCGCTGAAAAGCAGCGACGGAGCTGACTTAACGATCGCCGAGCTTGTTCTGCCACCAGCGCAGACGCTCGGCGATTCGCTTTTCCTCGGCCATGCCCGTTGGCGTGTAGTAGTGGGCATTTTTGAGGGCGTCGGGCAGGTATTGCTGGTCCACGATGTGGTCGGGGAAGTCGTGGGGGTAGAGGTAGCCCTTGCCATAGCCCTCGGCGCGCATCTCGCGGGTCCGCGCGTTGCGCAGGGGCAGGGGGATCTGCAAGGCGCCAAGGCGGTCGACGTCGGCCAGGGCTGCGTCGATGGCCAGGTAGGAGGCGTTAGACTTGGGGGAGGTGGCGAGCCAAATGACGGCTTGAGACAGGATGATTCGGGCCTCGGGCCACCCGACCCTCTCGGCACCCAGGGCCGCGTTCACCGCCACGTCCAGGGCCCGTGGGTCGGCGTTGCCCACGTCCTCACTGGCAAAGATGATGAGACGTCGGGCGATGGTGGTGGGGCTCTCTCCACCGCGGATCAGCCGTGCCAGCCAGTAGAGGGAGGCGTTGGGATCGCTGCCGCGCATGCTCTTGATGAGCGCGGAGAGCACGTTGTAGTGGTCTTCTCCGGCGCGGTCGTGACGGATGGTTCGATCGCGCAACAGCTCGGGCAGCTGTGGCGCGTCTACCGTGGCCCCTTCGGGCACGGACAGGGCGACTCGCTCTAGGTCCGACAGCGCTTGCCGCACATCTCCCGCA
>JBGCER010000020.1:0-16491 GCA_045106515.1 Myxococcota bacterium | reverse complement strand
GAATCGACCCAGACGCCCCCCCCACCCACTCACCCAGAGGTGGTCATGCCCCAAATCGACAAAGCCACTCGCGGCGGAATCGCTGCACGACCGCGCGTCGTCGGCCCCCATGCATCCGAAGCGATGGCCATCGTGGCCCCCGTCGGTTTCGAGGCCGAGCCCGACCCATCGGCGCTGCCCACCGAGATGTACACGGAGCAGGTGACCGAAATGCAAGAGCCCGAGGCACCGGAGCCCATCCGCGTCCCTCCCGTTCGGGCGTACCAGGCCGTCGCCGCACCCACCGTGCCATCTATGGATGTGCCGGAGCCGTCCGCACCCAAGCCGGCCGTGGCCGTCGAGCTTGAGTTCGAGTTCGACGAGGCCGACGACTTGATGGTCGAGGACCCGATGATCGAGATCACCTCACCACAAATCCGTGTCGAGGCCCCGTCCATCCCCGTCAGCGCCGAGTGGGTTGAGGAGGTGGAGGTCGAACTCGACGAGATGGATCTGGAAGCCCTTCCCGACGCCCCAGAGCCCCTGGCCGGCGTGGTTCCGTTTACGAATCCCGACTTTGGCGGCCCTTCTTTGGGCCTCGATATGCCGAGCCCAGGCCCGTCTGTGAAGAGCGTCCACGTCGCCGCACCCACGCCGAAGGCGCTCACCGGCGTCGTGCAGCCCGATGCGACCTCTGGGTTCCCAGACCTGGGGCTCAGCCCCGCTCCGGAGCCTCAAGCGTCCGGATGGCCATGGGAGTCCCACGCGCCAGAAGAGCCCGCGTCTCCCGCCGAAGACCCTGTCGTTCGCGTCGCGCCGTGGCTCGCCTCGGGCGTCGTCGCCGCGCTCGCGCTCCTGTTGGTCGTAAACGTCCTAGTCTAGAGCCATGCACTCTGGCGTTGTCACCACTCCCTTCAGAACTCCGACCCTGCCTCCAGCGACCCACACCAATACGTGGTTGGTCGGAGAGGGTCGGTTTTCGGTGGTGGACCCGGCGAGCCCCTACGACGACGAACACGAGCAGCTGGTCGCTCTGATTCAGGCTCGACTCAGCCGCGGCGAGCACGTCGAGCGCCTGGTGTTGACCCACCACCACCACGACCACGTGAGCGGCGCCGTCCGCCTTCAGCAAGCGCTCCAAGCGATCGGCCACACCGTGCCGATCGCCGCGCATCGGCTCACCGCCGAGTTGCTCCAGAGAGAGATGACCGTCGACGTGCTCATCGAAGATGGCGAGCTGCTGCAATGCGGAGACACCCACATTCGAGCGTTGCACACCCCGGGCCACGCGCCGGGTCACCTGGTGTTCCACAATGAGCAGCACGGGTGGATGATCGCAGGGGACATGGTTGCGGGCATCGGCACCATCTTGCTGCATCCGAGCGAAGGCGATCTCGGCCAATACATCGACTCGCTCCATCGAATGAGCGAACGTTCCCCGACCGTGCTGCTGCCCTCACACGGCCCGGACCTCACAGAACCCAAAGCCCTGCTCGGCATGTACGTGGCCCACCGCCACATGCGGACCCAGCAGGTTCGCGAGTCTCTCGAGCAGCACGGAACCCAAACGGCTGCGGAGATCGCAGCCCGCGTGTACGCCGAGCTAGATCCTAGGTTCTTGCCCATCGCGGCACTTCAGCTCACCACCCATCTCATGTGGATGCACGAGCATGGGCTGGCCGCGCCTGACAAGGAGCAGATGTGGCGGAGGGCGTGACGGATACCCATCGGGACCACGTACGCGACCGGACGGCGTTGCGGCGAAAGATGACCTTTCCAGCCCAGTCAGCCGGGCTGCACGGCATGATGGCCCCGTCCCTCTTGATGAGCCCGCTCTTCCTGATGGCCCTCGAAGGCAACCCGGTGAGTCTGCTCCCCCTGCTCGCCGCGGTCGTGGGTGGCTGCGTGGGCCTATTCTTCGGCGCTATCGATGTGCCGGGCCGGGCGGCCGCGGCCCTCGCCGATCGCGAGGACCTGCTCGCCCTGATGGTCATGAGCATCCTGGCGGGCGCCGTTTTGGGCGCCATGTGGGGCGGAGCAACGGGAGCTGTGTTGGGCGCGGTCTTCTACACCTACAATGTGTTAGGAGTCACCTTCCAACCATCGGAATTCGCGGGCATGATATTCGGCGGATCGCTGATGGGCGCATTCGCCGCAACGCCCGGGGTCACCCTGTTTTCGTTGGCCCGAGGCCTGCTCGTCGGGCGATCAGGACCCTGGTGGCTCGCCAACATCGCGGGAATGGCCGCTACCATCGGCGCAGTCAGCATGCTGGTCTTGATGTGGAGTGTGCTGGGCATGATGGTCGTCATCGCAAAGGAGATCTGGTAGCTCCGACCATTTAGGTGTGCATTCGCACCATATTGGGAGCCCTAGCCAAGATCTCCGCCTCCTGGACGGCCAGAACCTTTAGGCGGTCCCGCGCCTTGTCACGCCCGCACAGGCGCATCGCCAGGTCCACGTAGCCGTGATGATGGCGCGCCTCACTAGCCAATAGACCGGTGTATAGCTCGCGAAGCTCGGGATCCGATAGGTGCTCGGACAGCCGCTTCATGCGCTCGCAAGACCGAGCCTCGATCAGGGCGCACACCAGTAGGGTGTCGAGCAGCCGATCCGGCTCCCCCTTGCGCACGCACTTCATCAGCTCAGAGCCGTAGGGGCTCGGGTCCAAGATCTCAAAAGCGATGCCCCGGTCCGCCAGGACGTCGAGCATGAGTTCAAAATGCTCAAGCTCCTCGCGGGCGAGCTCGGACATGGGCCGCACCATCTCCGGCTTCGTCTGGTAGCGAAAAATCAAATTAATCGCCATCGACGCTGCTTTCTTCTCGCAGTGCGCATGGTCGAGCAACAGGTGATCCAGCCGCTGCTCAGCCCGATGAACCCACGCCGCATCCGTCTGTGATGCCAAGCTCAACATGGCCAGCCTCCACGGGTGGCGCAGGTAGCGCGGCGGCCGGCGACGCACCATGGCTGGACGGACGCAGCGCAGTGGGTGAATCGGCTGCATGAGCCACGTGCACCCACCCACCGAACAGGCGCTGTCCACCGCGGCGCAGCGCCTGCGCGACGGCGGCCTGGTCGGCCTGCCCACCGAGACCGTCTATGGCCTCGCCGCCAATGGCCTCGACGCCCTGGCGGTGGCTTCGATCTACAACGCTAAGCAAAGACCCAGCTTCAACCCTTTGATCTTGCACACGCACCTCTCGCTGGACGGGCTGCAAGAACGCCAGATCATCGACATGAACCGGCTGGGCGCGACGGCTCAATCACGGGCTCGGGCCCTCGCCAACACGGGGTGGCCTGGCCCGCTCACCCTCGTTCTTCCCCGGGGACAGGCCGTCCCCGACCTCACGACCGCCGGGCTGGACACCGTGGCCGTGCGCGTCCCCAGCCATCCCGTCGCCCGCGCGCTGCTCGCTCAGGTCAACCTGCCGCTCGCGGCCCCCAGCGCCAATCGCAGCGGGCGGATCAGCCCAACGACGGCCTTCGCGGTGGCGGATGAATTCGCACAGACGGACCTGTTCATCCTCGATGGCGGCCCGTGCCAGGTCGGATTGGAGAGCACGGTCGTTCACATCGGAAGCGAGGGTACAATCACGTTGCTTCGACCCGGCTTTTGGAGCCGATCCGCGCTAGAGTCCAGCCTCGATACGCCGGTACAGACCCCATCCGATGCCCCGATGAAGCCGCGAAGCCCCGGTATGGGATCACGCCACTATGCACCTACAACGCCCTTCTTGCGCCTACCTGCCCCGATCGCTTCGCTGGCCTCCTCCACCCGCGAGGCGTTGAAGCAGACCCTCAGCGCCCACACGCGCGTGGCCCTGTTGTGCTGGGATGATGCAGCGGTCGACCGGGCCAGAGACTCGGGCCTGCCCCACAACGTCACACCGAGTTGCATCGAACCCAGCGGCGACCTGCAAGCGACGGCCCGCAAGCTCTACCAAGCGCTGCGCGACCTCGACGCCACCGACGCCACCCTGCTCATCGCGGAGCCCTTCCCACCCGAGCCCATCCGCCACACAGGGCTGGGATTCGCCCTTCGAGACCGCATCAGCCGCGCTACCACACCCTTCGAGGAATAGGGGCGTACATCAACGACTATTCGGCGCTGGACTGACCCGTACAGAAGGCGTTCGACGCGCCGGTGTTGATGCACATCGCCTGGGCGCGCTCGGTGGGAAGCTGCAGCGAAGACGCAACCGTAAACCAATCTCTGGAGAACTGAGCGGTTCGATCCTTCTTTTCTTGCGGCGACCCCGGCGGCGCCAGCATCTCGGCGGCCACAGCGCGCGCCTTGAGTAAGTCATGGTACGACCGCTTGTCCGCGTCCGTCGTGGCCGGGTGCCGCTGGAGCCAGGCCAATCCCTCGCGCGCATACGCGAGGCTCTGCTCGCCTCCTGCAGGACCTTGGCGCTGCTCTTGATTCGCGAGCTGGACCCACACGCTCAATTCACCAGGGTACAACGCCACATGTGCCTTGGCTTGTTCCGCCCACGGCCCAACGTCTCCCTGGCGCGCATGAGCGAGCAGCAGCTGTGAAACCCGACGTCGATCGAGATCGGCCGCGTCTTGGAGGCGGCTCTGAAGGCACGTCACCGCGTCGGCAGCGAGGGGCGCCTGTCGAACCGACGTGTTGAGCGCGCGTAGGTCTTTGCAGGCGGAGCGATCCGCCCCACACCCAGCGGACAGCGCGACGAGCACCATGCCCACAGCCCAGCCGGTCATCGAATCGCGAGGGCGGCCCCTAACACTCACTCCCAGACGCCCACTATCGAGGCGTGGGCGGGTTCGGACTCGCCGGACCCCCGTTCTGGGAAGGGTCGTCCGTACGGATCCCCTTCTCACGCTCTTCTTCATCGGCGCGATCCGATGAGCCCGACAGCAGGCTGCCCGATGATTCGGTGGTCTGTTTCTTGCTGCACGCAGAGCCTGCGGCGAGCAGCCCCGCGAGCAGGAGCAGCGGCAATTTGCGGGTCATGAGTCCTCCTGGAGCCTGTGACCGGGGCATAACGGATCTAGCCGGCAGTGGCCGGGCTGTCGGTCTCGGGCGCGCCCGTTAGGCCCCCTTCCACACGCACACTCGGGGTCATCATGAAGCTCGCTACTCTTGCCGACGGCAGTCGCGACGGCCGACTTATCTTGGTCAAAGGCGACAACACCACGTACGCGCTCGCCACTGGCGTCGCCCACACGCTCCAGGACGCTCTCGACGAGTGGGACAGCGCCGAGCCCAAGCTCCAGGCGCTCGCGGCCCAGCTGGAATCCGGCGCCGTCGACGGCACCCCCGTCGACCCTCAGACTCTGCTCTCCCCATTGCCCAGAGCCTATGAGTGGATCGACGGCTCGGCTTTCCTCCACCACGTGCGATTGGTCCGCAAGGCCCGGAACGCAGAGCCGCCTCCCACGCTAGAGACCGACCCCCTGGTCTACCAAGGTGGCAGCGGCGTCTTCTTGGCTCCAACCCAAGACATTCCTCTGGCGGACCCCAAGTGGGGCCTCGACTTTGAGGCCGAGGTCTGCGTCATTCTCGGAGACGTGCCTCAGGGAACAAAAGCCGCAGACGCGGGCCAGTACATCAAGCTGATCATGATCTGCAATGATGTCACGCTTCGAAACCTGATTCCCACGGAGCTCAAGAAGGGGTTCGGCTTCTTCAATGGCAAGCCATCCACCGCGTTCGCCCCCTTCGCCATCACCCCCGACGAGCTCGGCGAAGCCTGGAAGGACGGCCGCATTCACCTGCCGCTGTGCAGCTGGCTCAACGGGGAATTGGCCGGCGACCCCGAAGCGGGCGAGGAGATGCACTTCAGCTTCCACGACCTCATCCAGCACATCGCCAAAACCCGGCCCTTCACCGCCGGCACCATCTTGGGCAGCGGCACCATCAGCAATGTGGACCGGGCCCGGGGCAGCTCCTGCCTGTCCGAGAAGCGCATGATCGAGATCATCGACAGCGGCAGCGCATCGACCGAGTACATGAAGCACGGCGACCACATTCGCATTGAAATGCTCAATGAAGATGGCCACAGCCTATTCGGCGCGGTGGACCAGACGGTTAGCAACTAGTGCGCCTCTACGGCTACTGGCGCAGCTCTTCGACGTGGCGCGTCCGCATCGCCTTGGCCCACAAGGGCCTAGACGCCGAGATGGTGGCTGTACACCTGCGCGACGGCGTGCAGCGCTCAGCCGAACACACCCTCCGCAATCCATTGCAGCAGGTGCCCGTGCTGGAGCTGCCCGATGGGCGCCGGCTCACCCAGTCTGTGGCGATGTTGGAGTGGCTGGAGCAGACCCACCCGCAGCCGGCCCTTCTACCCAAAGACCCCTTCGCAGCCGCCCAAGTTCGCCAGGCGGTAGAGATCATCAACTCGGGGATTCAGCCGCTACAGAACTTTAAGATCCTGGGCGCCATCCAAGATCTCGGCGGTGACCGAATGGCCTGGGGACGCCAGGTGATCCATGACGGTTTCGTCGCATTGGAAGCCCTCTGTGCGGCGACCGCTGCACAGCATCTGATCGGAGACTCGGTGAGCTTCGCCGACGTCTGTCTTGTGCCGCAAGTCTACAATGCCCGACGTTTTAGCGTCGATTTGGCCCCCTTCCCGACGCTGTCCAGGGTCGAGGCGCACTGCATGAGCTTGCCGGCGTTTCAACGCTCGCACCCCGATGCGCAGCCCGACGCAGAGTGAGTCTGAAACCACGGTTTCACGCTCGCACGCGCGGCCAGATGCTGTAGGGTCTGACAATAGGGAGGCCCCATGTCCGATTCGAGTTTCGCACCGCACAACGTAGACGACGCCTATGGCCGAACCGGACCGCTTCCGACCGTGGTCAAGGCCATCGCCATCGTCGCGATCATCTTCGGTGTCATCGGCCTCTTTCAGGGCTTTATGGGCCTCATCGGCGCCTTGATGTCCGGCGCCATCGCCGACGGAGCGGCGGCCGGACTCCCGCCACAAGCGCGCCAACCCTACGCCGACCTCATGGCCGCCCAGCAGACCTGGATGCCTCTGGGGTTGGGTGCCGTCCTCCTATCCTTCTTAGTCTCGGGCTTTATGGTGTTTAGTGGCATTACCACCCTGGCCAAAAAGCAAGTGGGTACGCTGGGCTTCGCCGCACTTGGGGCGATTGGCGCCAACGTCGTTAGCGTGATCGTTCAGGTGCTTACGCGACTCCTCATGAGCGCAGAGTGGGACGCTTACTTTGAGGCCGTCGCCCAGGGCCCCGGAGGGGAGTTCATCCAGATGAGCACGATGGTCGGAATGGTGATCGGCTCCGGGTTCATCCTCGTCATCTGCGGATTTTGGGTTTGGGCGTACATCACCGTGTCCGGTTCGGACTGATCATGTACGCCCAAGCGGGTGGGGCTGAGGCGCTCCCGACTACCGGTAGATGACCCGGCGGGCGCGAGACTGGCGCCAGGTGCCACGGACGTACTGGTGACCGCTGTAGTAGCCGTCGACCCAGACCATGCCGGCGCGGTGATTCGAGCGCCAGTAGCCGTCGACCCAGAAGCCTCCATCCCAGTATCCGGCCACCCACATCATGTTGGTGCGCTGGAAGGTCGGGCGCCAGTAACCGGGCTCCCATCCACGGTGGCCATAGTGGCCGCCAACCCAGACCATGTCCCGACGAGGCGCGGGGCGCCAGGCGCGGTTCCAGGGGTCTGCGCGCTGCACCGTGCGTCGCTGACCATAGCTGTGACGGTGCTGGACGTTGGTGCGGTAGGTGGTTGCGTGCCCCCTGCGAGCGGGAGCAGCGCCGCGGTATTGCGACTGGCGCACCGGCTGCCGAGAGGTCTGACGGGTGTTGTGATGGCCGCGTGCCGCGGGTGCACCACGGGTGCCGCGAGTGCCCTGTTGGCCTCGGGCCGCAGGAGCGCCGCGGGTGCCGCGGTTGGCGACAGGGGCCCGGGTGCTGTGGCTGGGCCGTGCGCTGGTCGTGGCGTCCCGTTGGTGCTGCGAGGGCGCCTGGCGTCCACCGGCGAAGGCGGGGGCGGCGGCGAGAAGGGCAGCGATGACGATGAGAGAGCGCATGGGGCCTCCAGCGAGTGTTCACGGAAGAGACGCTGCCTGCGGCCCCTTCATTCAATCGCTGCTCAACCCGACCGCACTTAACGCTTGGTGACCGCGCAGGTCTTGGGATCAATGTCCACTTCTGCCGGATCAACATCGATCAGAAAGTAGCCCTTGAACCGAGTGCGCATGCTCAGGGTGTACGAAGGGCGCCGGGGTGTCTCCGGATGGTCCAACGCGACCTTGAGCACCGCCGGCAGGTTGCAGCCCTTGGCCATGCCCGTGAAGGGCTCCAGCTTGGCGCCGCTTCGTGAGAACCGACCGGGAGGGTCGATCTCGTCGATCATCACCTGAACCTTGCCCTCTTCGATCCACAGTCGGATTCCCGTGGGGATCTCCTTCTCGGTGACTTCGACGGCCTTCTGGGCGAGCTCGTGCTGGGACGGCGAGAAGAACCAGTAGTCCGCCTGCGCCTCCTCATCATTGACCAGGTCCAGCGGCTGCCCGAGGCGAATATGGTCGACGTCGAGGCGCACGAGCTGCACATCACTCTGCCAGCTCTTGGCCAATCCCTTCGCCCAATCTAAGCTTTCGACCGGATCAAAAGCCGTAAGTGGGGTCGGCGGTTCGGACACCACATTGTGCCAACGATCCGGCACCAGGGAGGCGATCTCATTGGGCTTGACGCCAACGGGAGCCAGTCCGCCTGTGGTGATGGGGCCCGCGCCACCGACGGAGCCACCACCCATTCCCGGCTGGCTCCCCTGCACCAACTGGGGCGAGGGGGCGCCGATCGAGAACAGCATGCCTCCGGCCGCGGCAAAGGCGCAGAGCAATCCGCCTCCGCCACACAGGGCCGTCAGCACGAGTACGACGCCCACAATCAGCAGCGGGCTCGTCCCCGACTTGGGTGGATCGTTCGGTAATGTGTCAGCGACTCGTTTGGACATGGCCGCAGCCTAGTAAGGCCGGGGCCAGCGCGCTAGAGGGGGCGCCCAGTCACTCAGTGGAGCGCACCATGCCCGGCCTCGAACCTCTCGGAATCGTCGGCATCGATTCCGTGCACTATTACGCGAGCGACCTCGACCGCATGCGTCAGTTCTTGACGAGTATCCTCGATCTTCCCGAGGTCGGGCGCTCGTCTGACGCCATGAATGCCCGCAGCGGCCAGTCGAGTGCGGCCTTCGCCGCCGGAGATACCCACTGGGTGGTGAGCACGCCCCTCGGTCCAAACTGCCGCGCCGCGCGTTGGCTCAAAAAGCACCCAGAAGGCGTGGGCACCATCACCTTCCAGGTCAAGGACATCGCTCGGACCCGGGCCCTACTCGCCGAGCGAGGCGGAACCTTCATTCAAGCGACCCAAGACGTGCCCACGCTCGACGGTGGGCGCATGCAGCTGTTCTCCATCACCACAGCCTTCGGCGATGTGACGTTCCGATTTGTGCAAAAGCACAATACTAAGGCTCTCTTTCCAGAGTATCAGGCCTACGACACGCCGAAGGGCGGCACGAATCGCTTTGGGATCCGTCGATTGGACCACGTCACGTCCAACTTCCAGACCTTGCGCCCCATGCTTCTGTGGATGGAGCACGTGATGGGCTTCGAGGTGTACTGGGATGTGGAGTTCCACACCGCCGATATCTCCGATGACACCACGAAGGGCTCCGGCCTCAAGTCTGTGGTCATCTGGGACCCCGAGTCCCAAGTCAAGTTCGCCACCAATGAGCCCACAGCGCCCTTCTTCCGAAAGAGCCAGATCAACGTCTTCAACGAAGACCTTCGTGGCGACGGCGTGCAGCACGCAGCCTTCGAAGTCGACGACATCTTGGAGACGGTGCGAGGCTTGCGCACCACCGGCGTGCAGTTCATGCCCACGCCCAACACCTACTACGACATGCTGCCAGAGCGGATCAAAGAGCTCGGCATCAACCGCATCGATGAAGACATCGAGACCCTTCGCGAGCTGCAGGTGCTGGTCGATGGCGAGGGCAATGAGTCGTACATGCTCCAGATCTTCTTGAAGGAGCAAGCGAGCCTCTTCGACGATGCGAACGCCGGCCCCTTCTTCTTCGAGATCATTCAGCGTAAGGGAGACAAGGGCTTTGGAGCCGGAAACTTCCGAGCGCTCTTCGAGAGCATCGAGCGCCAACAGCAAGCTGAGGGCCGGATCTAATGCTCGACTATGCGCGATGCGGAGACGTGCCTGCCAAGCACCACATCGCCTTCGAAGACGCCTCGGGTCGTCTTCGATGGGAGGAGTGCCTCACCCGTCGTGGCTTCGACGGCCTCTACAGCATCCTCTACCATCAGCATCGGCCGCACGAGCAGATGCCCATCGATCGGGCCCACGGCCGCCCCGCAGTGCGCCCGCACGCGGATAATGGACTTCGCAAAAGGCACTTTCAGACGCAATCGCTGGCCCCCCAAGGCGGGCCCGCCATCGATGCGCATCAGCCTCTGCTGACCAATAAGGACGTCACGATTTCGCTTGTGCGACCCACCGCCCCCGATCCGGTCTACCAAGTCAACGCCGACGCGGACGACCTGTACTTTATCTACAAAGGCTCAGGGGTCGTACGCACGGTCTTCGGAGACCTGCGCTTTACGGCCGATGACTACGTCTGCCTGCCCAAGGGCACGATTCACCGCTTCGTTCCTGACGAAGGCGTGGAGCAAGACTGGCTGCTGATGGAGGTTCACGACCTGAGCCTGCTCAAGCAGTGGCGCAACGCCGCAGGCCAACTCACGATGGACGCCCCGTACTGCCATCGAGACTTCACCCGGCCCACGTTTGTCGGCCCCGTCGACGAGGGAATCCGGGAAGTCGTGGTTCGTCGAGGTGGGCAAAACCATGCCTTTTCCCAACCGAATTCACCGCTCGATGTGGTGGGTTGGGACGGCACCGTCTACCCCTGGGTCTTCCCGATCTTGAACTTCCAGCCCCGAGCAGGGCTGGTCCACCTGCCGCCAACCTGGCACGGAACCTTCGCCAGCCGCGGCGCCTTGATCTGCAGCTTCGTGCCTCGAACCGTGGACTTTCACGATCGGGCCATCCCCTGCCCCTACCCGCACAGCAGCGTCGACGTCGACGAATTCCTGTTCTACGTGCGCGGCAACTTCACCAGCCGGCGCGGAGTGGGTCCGGGCAGCGTGAGCTACCACCCCGCCGGTCTGCCACATGGACCTCACCCCGGTGCATACGAAGCGAGCGTCGGGCACAAAGACACCAATGAGCTCGCCGTGATGCTCGACTGCTTCGCACCGCTCCGTGCGACCCAAACCGCGGTCGACGTAGAAGATGGCGGGTATATGGCCAGCTTTATCGAATAGGAGGCCCGCGCTAGAACGCCGGAGCCTTACGAAGCTCGGCATCCCACGGCGAGCCCTCATTGCCCGGAATCGCGGCGCCGTTGGGCGCGCGGACGAAGTTGCCCACATCCCCAAAGGCTCGTTCGGTATTGCCCTCTGCTCGTAGCGCACGACGCTGCCCGCCCCGGACCACCTCGACGACTTCATGCGGCGCCGGACGCAGGTCGACCAGCGCGCCCTTGCGTTCAGCGTCCATGAGCTGCTGCTCATTGCCGATGGGATCGGCGACGGTCTTGGCCTTGAGCGTCCACACCAAGAGGCTGGTTGGATGGCGACCCGGCGCCGCCTTGGCCAGAAGATCCTGATGGCCGTAAAACGACTTTCCAACATCATTCTGATTCACTGGACCGGCCATTAAACAGGTGCCTGCGAGCAGGTCACAGCCGTCGGGGATCTGGGTGGTTCCCATGATCTCGGCCACCAGTGTGCCGCGAGCCGCCAGAGCACCGGCGCAGCGAACGGCGTGATTCCACTCCAACCCCGCAGCCTCCACCTCATCTCGGCACAAGCCCCCGATGTAGATTCGCTGACCTGCAAGGGCAAAGGCCTTCTTACCGCGAGCCGCATTCCGTGAGAACGCCCGGCCGGTGGGCAGGTCCGCCCACAGCGGGATGCTCTTCACCACCTGCTCGGTCACATCGAGCAGGTGTTTGCGGATCTCCCTCAACCGCCCCTTGCCCGCGTCTGTGAGCACATCCACCCGCTCCAAAACAACCAGCTTCTTCGCCGTGTCTCGGTCTACGCCTGTCCAATGGCAGAAGGCGTTGAAGCCCGCTCGACCAGCCTGTTCCACCAGGTCTTCAGGCACGTCCATGTCTTGGCGGTGCTGGTAGGCCTCGGGAGCGCGCTCCTCTTGGTTTACACCAGGTTGGATGCGCTCGCTTCGGAACGACATGAGGTTCGCCCCGATCTTTCGAAGAGAGTCCCTAGGGATGCGCACCTGCTCATCGGGTGCCACTTCCCCTTCCTGCGCCACGATCGAGATCCGCCAGCCCTGACGGCGCTCAGCGGGGGTGAGGCCGATGAGCGACTCCAGCGCCGTCCGCGCAGACGAGCGCGTGGTGGCCGAACAGAAGGCGCGCTGGAACACCTGGGCCCGACGACGACCGCCCGACGACACCACCACCGCGCGGTCCATCGCGTCCGCCAAGATGCCCACATGAAGATGCTGGAGGTAGCCGATGGTGGGAATGTCATCGCGGAGGTGAACCCGCTTGCGATACGCCCGCAGCGGCACCGTCAGCAGCGACAGCACCGGCTTGTGTCCGATGAGCGTCAGCAACAGGGTGAACGGCGTGCGGTAGGGCCGGCTCAACACGAAGTGGGTGGCCAGGGCATGGTCCAAAACTGGAGCTTCCATGCCAATTTCTCTTAAGAGGCCGGCCGCCTTCGCCGAGTCTTCTGCTCCCAAGCTGATTTGTCGGTGACCGCGATAGTTCGTGCTCTGGCGGCTCACGAGCACACCCAGAGCGCTCTGCTCGAACAGCTCTTCTTCCAAGATCGGTGCCCCATCGGCCACGAACGCCGCAGGACGACCGAGGGAGAGCAGCCCGAGCGCCTGGGTCGCCTCTTCGGAGGTCAGCGACGCGCGCGTTCGGTAGCCCACAGGGGAGCCGCTCTGCAGACCCTCAGGCAAGTGGTAGCGGTCTCGCTTGGTTCCCTTGGGCGCGAAGACAGCGGACCGATGCCGGTGCTGGTCCGCGGGCGGCGGGGGAATGGGCACAGCTTGGACAGGCTTGAGGGACGGGTGCACGGCGAGCCTCCACGACCCGACGGGTAGCACCCGGGGCGCGGGCTGTCAGCCGCCGGGCTACCGAGCCGCCTAGGGGATCAGCGCCCGCTGAACCTCGGCCCGAACGCGGGGGTCTACGTCGTTGGCCATGCGTGACGCCTGTGCGGAGGCGGCGGTCGGGTCGAGACGACGCAAGGCCCGAAGGCTCGCGACGCGGACATCGGCGCTGACGTCGGTCAGCAGGGCGATCACCGCCGGCTTCTGTGCCGTCAGGCCATGCCACCCGAGGGCGCGCACCGCCATCTTGCGAACGCTTACCGCCTCGTCGGAGGTGGCCTGTGCGAGCGCGGCCCCGAAGTTTCGGGCGTCAGGCCGCCGACCAAGGACGGAAATGGCCGCCTCTCGAACGCTGAGGTCCTCATCTGAGAGAGCTTCGGCCAAAAATCGGCTCGCGTCCTTGAGATCGGTCCTCAACATCCCTGAGTACAGCGCCGACCGCACGGAGGCTGGAGCCACTCCGATCGCGTGGTTCATCAGATCCGCGTCGAGTCCCGCTTGAGCGGCGAAGCGTGCGTGAGCCTGGCGAACGTTGAGGTCTAGGCCGTCATCCAAGGCTTGTTGCAAGTGGAGCGATGCGAAACGGTGATCGGCTTCCATGCCCACAAACCGAGCCGCTCCACTGCGGTCCAGAGCTGGCTGAATCGCGTCGATTCGGGCCGCATCCTGCGGGTGGTTGGCTCGAACTTCGGCCGCGGCATCCGCCACGGGATCTGCCGAAGCCGGAGCCGCCAGCGCGGCAGAGGGGAGCGCCAAGAACACAAGGAGAGCAGCGCGGATCATTGGGTCACCTCTTTGAGCCAGTCCATGGACGGATTGGCGGCCATCGCAGGGTCTCGCACCTGGTTGGTGCCGCAGTGCACCTCTCCGAGCTGCATGTGGTACATGTTCCAATCATCGACGAACACAGGTCGAACCCCACTTGGCAGGAGTTCCTTCCACGCCGCGATCAAGGGATCGTCGTCTTGAGACGCCCCCGGCGGCCGCAAGAAGGGGTCGGGGATGACCGCCGTGCCTCCGGTGCCGTCTTCATTGGTGACCATCAGCAGGTTGACGGTGCCGGGCACGACCGCGGCCGCTCCACACAGGAAGCCGTCGATGAACACCTCTTCGAACAGGCTCGGAATGCGGATGATCTCGTCGTCGGTCAGGTTGAGTTCCTCGCGGAACGTGGCCAGGATCGGGTCCAAGTGGTCCGCCTGCATATCTTCATTGTACCCTTTCAACGCCAGGTCACCGGAGTAGTCACCGAACGTACCTCGACTATGTCCCGCATCCCCGGAGCGCCCGTGGCGATCGAGGCGGGTCGCTCCGTCCTGGCTGGCCATAAGCTCCCAACCCAAGGTGGTATCCGCGATCAAGAAGCGGAAGCCACGGGGTGCGGATGGGTCGGGCACAAAGGACGTGACCTCGTCGATGTGGCCCACGCACAGCCAAGAGGTGTCGGCCACGAACGGCTCCTGCACACTCAAGCTCGCCAAGAAGCTGCGCATGTCTGGGTGGGGCCCCTCGTCGTCGGGTCCCGTCTTCTCGTTCCACCCATAGTAGGCGCGGCCCAGGGGGTAGCCATCGATGGGCGGGCTGGCTTCGAGGTTCCCGAAGGCATCATAGGTGGTGGCGTCTCGATTTCCGGGGCCGTAGGTATCCACCCAAACATCGCCGCCCGCGATGCTCTCGGGGAACGGGTCCAGCCCGCCCCAACCATTGCCGTCTCGGATGCTATCGAGGATCAGCGTGGTGCTGGACTCTGGAGACCACATCCGAAGAAACTCGGGTTCATCCTGCATCCATTGGTCTTCGCCCACCGTTGAGCCGTCGACCACGAAGAAGGTGTCGCCGAACTCTGCCCGGAGCGCATCGACCATGACTTGGTTGTTGTAGCCGCCACCAAAGTCCGTATCGACGATCCACAGATCGCGGGACGGCAGCAGGTGGTGCCCGATCGTGGGCGGAGAGCCGATGACCGAGATGCGCGCGCTCTCTTCCTTCTTATCATCGGTCACAACCAGCTCGCCGAGACCCCCCCAGGTTCGTGCCTCGATCTGAACCGTGATCCCGTCCTTCTTGTCGCGTTCTGGCAGGGCCCACGTCAGGCCTACGCCTTCGCCCAAGACCTGACGGCCCTCGAACCAGACGCGGATGTCCGCCTCTTCACCGAAGTAGGTGAGCGTGCTGTCCCGGTTCTTGTTGAGGACTTGGAGCGTCGAGCGGTCGTTGTCATCTTCGACGCCCCCACCTTGGGACCAATCCGCCGCCCCATCGAAGTCATCATCATCGAGGTTTGGAGTCACCAACACGACGGTGGGCTGCTCGATGTCAGCCTGCGACGGGAGCACCAGTTGGGGGTCTGCTCCGCAAGCAGAGAGCACCAACGCCAGCGGGAGCGTGCACCTATTCATAGATCCTCCTGTCTACTCCTTACTTGTCGCGACGACCCACGCTCGTCACATCTTGACTAGCTGCCCCACCTCCGTCGAGGTCCGGCCGCTTGGGACGGACGGCAAACCCACCACCGATGGACACCGAAAATACAGGTGACCCCTCCGTATACACATGGACCCACCCCAGTACATGTAGGGTGACCGGATGGGCCATCACCACGACCCCACCGTGGGCTTCGACCACGCCCGCCAAGGGCACTGGGCGCTGAAGCCATCGGTCGGACGGCGGCATCAACCCATTGACCGCCGCAAACCCAACGCCTGCTCCCGCAAGGGCCTTCACCGCTCCCGGCGTGGCCGCTTGGATGCCGAACTGAAAGCCGGTTGTTTCCCGGTTGACCGGTTCAGCGCCATCGAACGGTGGCGTGACCGAGATCGCCTGCATCCAGGTGCGGGCGGTGTAGGACAGCGACGGCGTAGGCCACCACTCAAACTGGACCGCCAACCCAGAGGCGCCCAGGTTCGTGTCGCGGAGCCGGCCAGGGGCCACGTCGAAACGGACCACGTGGGCCCAGGCATCGAACCACTCGAACGGCTGGACGGCGCGTTGCGAGCCGTCGACCGCTTCCAACGCATCGGCGGCCATCGCAGTGCTCGGGACCCAGAACAGGCCGAACACCATGCCTAACTGAACCATCCCGCCTCCCGCGCCGCAACCCAAAGTAGCTGCGATCCACGTGACCCGCGACGCTGGGTTCAGTTCCGGGGCACAACATCGCCGCCGATTCTGCGCCTCAGCTCTGAACGAGGCGCGGTCCGAGAGGCACGGAGCTCTGCTGAACGGCCAGCTGCAGCACGCGGTCTCGAACCGCCAGCGCAAGCAAGTGGTACCCCGGCGCTTCGGGGATTTGAAGGTGCTCTTCGTCGCAGTGCCACGCAAAGGCGACATGGCCCA
>JBGCER010000019.1:0-29279 GCA_045106515.1 Myxococcota bacterium | reverse complement strand
CGTGCTTATCTTCGACGAGGTCATGACCGGGCTTCGCGTGGCTCGTGGCGGTGCTCAGGAGCGCTTTGGCGTGACGCCCGACTTGACCTGCTTGGGCAAGGTCGTGGGCGGCGGGCTGCCCATGGCGGCCTTCGGCGGGCGCGCTGATCTGATGGACTACCTGGCGCCAGTGGGGCCCGTGTACCAAGCAGGAACGCTGTCCGGCAACCCGGTGGCCGTCGCTGCTGCCCGCGCGACGCTCGGCTTGCTAACTCCGGATCGATACACTCGACTCGAGCAGATTGGGGCCGAGATCGAAGAGGGGATCCGCGACGCCGTGCACTACCATGGGTGCAGCTTGCACCGCGTCGGGTCCATGTTCACGGTGTTCTTCCGTCCAGAAGCGCCTTGGAACTTCGAAGAGGTCCGCGAGTGCGATGTGGCGGGCTTTGGACGCTTCTTCCGAGGCGCATTGTCCGGCGGGGTCTACCTACCACCGAGCCAGTACGAAGCCGTCTTCCTCTCAGCCATGCTTGGCGACCGGGATGTGCGGACCATTATCGGCGGACTCGAGTCGGCGTTGGTCGCTGCGAGTGTCGGTTGAACGCCGGATCCAACGAGGCACGCACCCGCAACGATACGCGGCTCACCGAATGCGTTGCCGTCTCTTAGGGGTTGTGCTAGTTAGCCGGCCTCTTTGAGACCACGATCGGCTGGGAGGGGTTCGGTGAAAGTTCCGGACTCGTTCAACGCCGCTCTTCGAGCTGCAGCTCTCGTCACCCAGATGGCTTTTCAGGTCATCATCGGGGCGGCAATCGGAGCCTGGCTCGACGGGTGGTTCGAAACCAGCCCCGCCCTTGTCCTTGCACTGGGCGGCGTCGGCTTCATCACGGGCATGTTCGTCGTATGGCGGGCTTTCGCCCAAGCGCAAGACAGCGTAGAACCCGAAGATCCGTCCGAAGAACCTCCCAAGAACGAGCCCAGGCCCTGATGATTCAACCCAAGACCGTGCTGCGCGACACCGCGATCGCTCTCCTGCCCGCCCTCGTGCTGGCGGTGGTGCTCGATGGCTGGTGGGCGCTGCTGGGTGCCGCGCTCTGCGGTGTGGTTGTGTTGGCCAACGTCTTCGTATTGGGGCGGCTCACCCAGCGATTGACGGCCTACCTGGCCGGCGAAGACCCCAACGGGTCCATGGCTGTGGTGGTTCTCATTATCAAGTTCCCAGTGACGCTGGGCCTGATCACGCTGCTCGCCTGGGTCTTCGGTGGAATCGCCGTAGCCCTCGGTTTGGCGGCCATGGTCTCGGCCATCTTCGTCCGCGGTCTCGTGAACATGCTCCAGGCGCCGGTTGATGCGCCCCAAGGGTCGTCATGACGTTTGCTTCGGGCTTTACCTGGTGGCACCTGATCGGCATTGGTCAGGACTTCGAATACACCTCTCTGGGCGAGCAGCTGCTCGGCCCCAGCGCCGCGTCGCATGGCTTCATGCAGTCGCTGGCCGGGTCCTGGGCTCTCGCCATCGTGGTCGTGCTGTTCGCCGTCGGCGGTCGGCTCTCCCTGAACGCAGCCAAGGCGCGCCCGGGTGTGTCCAAGTGGTACGCCAAGCCCGGTCTTGGCCTGCTCACAGCCGCAGAGATGATCGTCGAGTTCTGGCGCTCCATGATGGGCGGTAGTCTTGAAAAGAAGGATGTCCGCTCCTTCTTGCCGATCGTCGCCGCCATGTTCCTGTACATCTTCGGCGGCAACATCATGGGGATGATCCCCGGACTCTTGCCCCCCACCGAGAACGTTCACCACAACTGGGCCATGTCCATCTGTGTGTTCTTGCTGTTCATGACGGTGGGCATCCTTCGTGACCCGGTCAGCTTCATCAAGCACTTGGCCGGTCCCGTTTGGTGGTTGATCCCCCTTATCTTCGGAATCGAGGCTCTCGGTCTCATCGTGCGCCCTGCCACGCTGACGATTCGCCTCACCGGAAACCTCTTTGGTGACCACACCGTGTTCACCATCATGAGCGACATGGTGCCCTGGTTGGTGCCGGTGCCGTTCTTGGCTCTGGCCCTGATCGTGTCGTTCATCCAGGCCTTTGTGTTCTCGCTGTTGACCAGCATCTACATCTCCTTGTCCGTGCCCCATCACGACGAGGCTCACTGATTCACTCCCTACGTCTCGACCCCGGCGGCCCCGGGGCAGGAGGAGACCTCCCATGAAGAACCTCATCAAGTGGATTCCCGCGCTTCTCGTGGTTGCGGTGGCCGTGCTCATCGCCAACCCCGCATTCGCAGCAGATACGGATCCGAACATGTGGCGCAGCGGCGTCGGCATCGGCATCGGCATCGCCATGGGCCTCGCGGTCCTCGGTGGCGCTTTGGGCCAAGGCATGGCTGCTAGCAGCATGTTCCAAGCTGTCGCCCGTAACCCCGCCGCGGCCGGCAAGCTGAACGCGCCGTTCTTCGTCGGCATGGCCCTGATCGAGTCCCTCGTGATCTTCGGTTGGGTCATGGTGTTCATCGTTCAAGGCAGCATGTTCAACCTGGGCTAGTCCCGCCGGTTGACGCATCGCTGGCCTCGCTTTGGTGAGGCCGGAACGCCGCCACCCGCCCCACTCCCCGCTTGGGGGGTGGGGCGGTTGTCGTGGACCCACGCGGACGTGCTAGAACGAGGCACGACGATATGAGCAATCTTGGAGGCTCGACTATGCGCACTCTCATCACCGTGGCTGCGGCCAGTGCCGTGCTGTTCACTGCCGGCTGTTCGAAGAAGGCCCCCGAAGCCGTGGGTCCCATCGAAGGCTGGCACAAAGAGGCCACGTGGAGCGGCTCTTGCTTCTTCCCCAAGGACTACAAGGACTCGGACCGCGCGGCGGGAAGCGCCACCCGCGACGCGATGATGATGCAGTGGAAGGGTGAGCGCGACGATGGCATCTCGTTCTCCGAGTCCAAGATCGAAGGCGTCGAGACCGTGCTCTTGGGCAAGCCCGACGCCGTGAAGAGCGTGGCGCGCCAGAACCTGGGCTTCTGCCAGAAGTACATGGCGACCGGCGATAAGGCGGCCTGGGAGAAGTGGTTTAGCGGACTCAAGACCGTGCTCACCACCGGTGACTGCGCGTGGCCCCCTCTGCGCTATCAGCAGCACGACTACCTGGACTTGGGCAAGGGTTGGCAGTTTGAAGGCCGCGTCTGCAAGGGCGACCGCGTGCGTATCGAAGTGTCGAGCTTGGACAAGTATCGCCTGTCTGATGATGGGCCTTGGATCACGGGTGCCGGCGATGAGACTCAGCGCGCAGTGGGTGAGAAATATCCGTGCAACCTAGAGACTTGCTACGTAGGCATGGTCATCTACAAGTTCCGAGACCTCGATGGCGTCGAGACGATCGGCCCTGTCGGTCTGGAAACGGACTTCCTGGCGCCGGCCGATGGCTACTTGGAGCTGCGAGTCAATGAAGATGACTCCTTCTTCGACAATGTGTGGCGCAAGAAGGGTTCGCTGATCGACCACTCCTCCATCGCCTACATCGGCGCGGAGTAGCGCGGTTGGGCGCGGTCTACGGTGGGGGCGGGCGGTGCTGATCGTTCTGGCCTTATGGGGCGTACAACCCGCCGTAGCACAAGACGCGGTGCCCTCGCTGGATATGGAGCGGTTTCGGCCGCACATGGACACCCACGGCTATGGCGTGACCGAGAGTGCGTCTTCTCTGGGGCATCTGGAGGTCGGCGTTGGCCTCTGGGGCCAGTACGAAGAAGGCAGCGTTCGCCTTCCGGGATCGACCGAGGCCGACCGGGTGCTTGAACGCCGGACCATGAGCAACCTGCAGCTCGGCATCGGCATCGTCGATCGGGTCGGCCTGTCCATCGATGTGCCCGTCGTCTTGTGGCAGCAGGGCACGTCGCTGGCCCACTTGGCCGATCCCTCCGTGGATGCCGACCTAGAGCCCTCCGGCTTGGGAGATATCCGAGGCCAGCTCAAGGTCACCGTGGTGGACTTTGACGACAGGCCCGTGGGCCTAGCGGTGTTGGTCCGGGCCACGGCACCCACGGGCGAGCCTGTGGGCTTCTTCGGCGAAGGGGCCCCCACCTTCGAGGCCTGGGGCGTCCTGGAAGTCGCGGACGCCCCGGTGCGGTCCGGCGAATACCAGGTGCGCTTCGCCCTGAACGCGGGCGTTCGGGTTCGGGAGACCGATCAGTTTGGTGGTATCGAGCTGGGCGATGCCTTCCTCTACTCCGGTGCCATTGGTCTTAGGCCCGCCCCGGAGGTCGAGCTCGCCGTCGAGGCGAATGGCGCAATGTCAGGCCCAGAGCCCCAGAACCGCCCACTCGAAGTCTCGCCGATGCTCAAGATCTACCCCGGAGGCGATGTATGCGTCATCGCGGGAGGATCCATCGGCGCCACTGAGGGCCTGGGAACTCCGGTCGCGAGGGCCTTTTTGGGCTTCACGCTCTCGCCGAGCTTCGACCCTCGGGTTCGGGATCGGGACCGCGACGGCATCGTCGACAAGCGGGACGCGTGCATCAATATCCCCGAGGATCTCGATGGCGTGGAGGACCTAGACGGCTGTCCCGAAGAAGACGTGGATGGCGACGGCATCGGCGACGCTGTCGATGTGTGTCCCACCGTGGCCGAGGACTTCGATGGGTGGGAAGATGAAGACGGCTGCCCCGAGCTCGACAATGACAATGATGGCTTCGAGGATGCGGACGATCAGTGCCCGGACCAGGCGGAGATCGTCAATGGCTACCAAGACGATGATGGCTGCCCGGATGATGGCCGAGACTCCGACGGCGACAAGATCCGCGACGTGGAAGACCGGTGTCCCAATGAGCCCGAAGACTATGATGGCTGGGAAGATCCAGACGGTTGCCCCGACGAAGACAATGACCGAGATGGTTATTTGGACGCCGATGATACGTGCCCGGACCAAGCCGAGACGTGGAATGATTGGAAGGACGGCGATGGGTGCCCCGACTCCGCGGACGACAGCGATGGCGACGGCATCATGGATGAGGTCGACGCCTGTCCGGACCAGCGCGAGGACCTAGACGGGTTTGAAGACACCGATGGGTGCCCCGATCCGGACAATGACGAGGATGGCCTGCTCGACGGCGTCGACAGCTGTCCCATGGACGCCGAGACGTTCAATGGCTTCTTGGACGACGACGGCTGCCCGGATGTGGCACCGAGCCGGGTCAAGATCAACAAAGAGCGCATCGTCATCACGGAGCAGGTCTACTTCGAGGTCAACAAGGACGACATCAAGGAGCGCAGCAATAGCCTGCTCGATGAGATCGCCCGCGTGCTCAACGAGCACCCTGAGTTGACCGCCCTGCGCATCGAAGGTCACACGGACTCGGATGGAGAGGCGCTGTACAACCTCTCGCTGTCTCAAGGTCGCGCCGAGGCTGTGGTGGACGCGCTCGTGTCTCGCGGCGTCGAAGCCGACCGCCTGGAAGCGGTGGGCTTCGGAGAGTCGCGACCTATCGCCAGCAACGCAGATAGTGCGGGCAAGGCAAAGAATCGTCGCGTCGAGTTCTACATCATCGAGCGCGAATAGCTACTCGGCGACGGTGATCGTGATGGTCTGCGAGACTGCGGGACCGTATGAGCGGTGCATGCCGTCGGCGAACTGCAGGGTCAGCGTGTGCTTGCCGGGCGCCAGGGTGAGCTCGGACTCGGTGGAGCCGTCGCCGAAGTGGATGTGGGTCTCGTCTTTGGGCACCGTGGTGCCCGCTGCGGTGGGATCGGTGTCCACCAAGATGTGGTGGTGGCCCGTGCCGGTCTCGGGCACGCCAGCGGCCTTGACCGAGGCGCCCGTGACGGTCATCACGACCTTGACGGGGGAGCTTACGGTGGCGCCGTCTACGGGCTCGGCAAAGGCGACGCTGGCACCTTCGAGGGGTTTGAACGTGGCGGCGTCGGGCTCGACGGCGTGATCCCCATGCCCGGCGCCGTGCGCCTTGGCGTCGGCCTTGGGCGCGTCTGTGGGGGCCTCAGGGGTGGCGTCGGGGGCGCCGGTGCAGGCCATGAGCAGGGTGGCAGCTAGAATCGTAACGAGACGCATACGTCCTCCGTGGGGGAGGCCACGTAGCCACCTGCGGACCTAGGGGCGATCCGACGCGTCGCGTAGGCCTTGGAAGGGCACGTTTACCTTACGGCTCGGCTGGGCCTTGAGGTCGACCCACGGCTCCGGATCGGACGAGACGATCGCGTTGTCGTTCCACAATCGCGGATCGTCGGGCCACATCTTCGCCACTTGTTCGGCCAGGTCTCCGGCCAGATCACGCCCGACTCGCCCGGACGAGCGATGCGGGGAAAGCAGAGATTCTCCGCGATCAACGTAGCGAAGCACGACGTGGCCGTCCGCATCGACGAGGGCGGTTCCGACCTCGGCGCGCACCCGGTAGGGCTCTTCCTTGAAGTCGACGACGACGGTGCCGGATGCGGTTTGGATCCGATCTCCGGGAAAGCCTTCAGCGGTCAGCGGGTCCGCGTGAAGTTCGGTGAGCCATACGAAGAGTGTGGCCCGGCCGCCGACGTCGATGGCGGCGGTGCCCATGGCGGCTTCGAGGGCGACGAGGTCGTCTCGGCGCAGGGCGCTCTCGATGCGGTTGCGGGCGGGGGACGAAAGGTGGCCTACGCGAAAGTGGCCGCTCCAGTCGTCGCCGAGGCGGCTGTGAATGGCGCCGGGCAAGGCGGTGGCCAGCGCTTCGGGCACGCGCTGGATGGACCGCATGCGTTCGGAGCGGATGGCCAAGCGCGCATCGGGGATGCCGGCCGTCACGTAGCCATCGGCGCGTAAGGCGGGGGCGTCGTAGGCGCGAAGTAGAGGAACAACGCGGATTTCACCCAAGGTCGGCGTGCCTTCGAACCGGTAGGGGGCGCAGGGACGGGAGTCGGCCGTCAAGTGGTGGCCGGCGCATGCCGTCATCATCACCACAGACATGAGCGCGACAGCGCTGCGCATGGAACCTCCCGGGGGTCAGGCGGACACCAGTCGGAACGATCGGTTCCCGCAAAGAGAGTGTGCCACCGCCGGACCGGCTCTGCACACCTGTTGTCCTGCTTGTTGCACCGCGAAACATCTTCTGGACGGGTTAGCAGAGGCCTCCTGGAACGGGATGGAGGGCGGGTGCCCGCGTACGACGTCATTGTGGTGGGAGCCGGTCACGCGGGCTGCGAAGCGGCGGCTGCGTCGGCACGCCTGGGTGCGCGCGTGGCGTGTGTCACGCTCAAGCTCGACCATATTGGGCGATTGTCCTGCAATCCGGCGGTCGGCGGCTTGGCCAAAGGGCACCTTGTGCGCGAGATCGACGCCATGGGCGGGCTGATCGGGCGCCTGGCCGATGCCGCATGTATCCAGTTTCGACGCCTCAATACGCGCAAAGGCTTGGCCGTTCAAGCCAGTCGAGCTCAGGTCGACATTGACCGATATCCGGCGTTGGCCCTTACTGCCCTGCGTGCCATCCCCACCCTCAGCCTCATCGAAGCGGAGGTGGCTGGGATCCGAACCACCGGGGGTCGGGTCACCGGCGTAGAGCTCGGGGACGGAACGGTCCTGGATGCGCCGGCGGTCATCCTCACCACCGGCACCTTCTTGTCTGGGGTGTTGCACTGCGGAGATGAGCGCGCCGAGGGGGGTCGCGTCGGAGATGGGGCGGCCCACTCGCTGTCTCGCTCACTGGGCGAGCTCGGCCTCACCCTCGGTCGTCTGCGCACCGGCACTACCCCGCGATTGGACGGCCGCACCATCGCGTGGGACCGGGTCGAGCGCCAAGAGGACACGGTGCCCAATGGGCGGTTCAGCTTTCGGGCAGACCCCACGCCTCGCTTGCCGCAGGTGGATTGCTTCCTGACCTGGACCGACGAGTCCACCCACGAGGTGGTGCGCCAGCACGCCGATGAATGCCCGCTATTCAACGGCATGGTGAAGGGCCGGGGGCCTCGGTATTGCCCCAGCATCGAGGTCAAGGTCCTGCGCTTTCCCGAGCGGGATCGGCACCTGATCTTCTTGGAGCCCGAAGGCCTCGATAGCCACCGCGTCTACCCCAATGGCGTGTCCACCTCGCTGCCCCCCGATGTGCAGGTGCAGATGATGCGCACCATCGTGGGGCTGGAGCAGGTCGAGGTCCTGCAGCCTGGGTATGCGGTGGAATATGACTTCGCCGATCCGACCGATCTAGGCCACGATCTGCAACATCGCTCCGTGCCTGGATTGTACTTGGCCGGTCAGGTGAACGGCACTTCCGGCTATGAAGAGGCCGCCGCCCAAGGCTTTGTGGCGGGCGTGAGCGCGGTCCGAGGCGAAGCCCTGCACATTGGCAGGGACGAAGGCTACATCGGTGTGCTCATCGACGATCTGGTCACCCGTGGGATCGGCGGAGAGCCCTACCGGATGTTCACCAGCCGCGCCGAACATCGGCTTCTGCTGCGGGAAGACAACGCGGACCGTCGCCTGATGCCATTGGGCCGAGAGCTGGGCTTGGTGAGCGACTCAGACTGGGCGGCGTTCGAGGGTCGGCAAGAGCAGATCGCCTTGGGCCTGCACCTGGCCGAGACCACCGCGATTCACCCCAGCAATAAGACCCTCGCCGCCCTCGACGCCCACGGCATTGGCAAGGTCTCGCGTCCATCGACCGTGCAAGAGGTGCTGCGGCGCCCGGATGTGTCTTGGGCCCGCCTGGCGGCCGCCTTGGACTTGCCCGCCCTCGAGCCCGCCGCGGCCGAGCAGGTGGAGATCGACATCAAGTACTCAGGCTACGTGGCGCGCGCCGAGCGCCGAGCGGGCAAGACGCGCAAGATGGACGCGTTGAAGATCCCCCCAGGCATGGACCTGACCCAGCTCGGAGGCCTGTCCGCCGAGGCCATCGACCGGCTCTCTCAAGCCAAGCCTTCTACGATCGGCGCTGCAGCACGATTGCCGGGCATCACCCCCGCTGCCATTGACGCGCTCATCGCTGGCGTGGGCCAATACCGGGCCAAAGCCGGATGAGCGTACGGGAGGCCCATGCCGCGGCGCTGGAGCAGTTTCGCTACAGCATGAACCTGATCGGTCCTGGACAGGCGTCGATGCACTTCCAGGACTGCGACCGGGCCTTGCATGGCCTGAAGCCTTCGGGTCGTTGGGTGGATTTAGGATGCGGAGCCGGCTTTCCCGGCCTGGTTTTCGCCGATCTCTACCCCCAGATTGAGCTGCAGTTGGTGGACAGCCGACGCAAGCGATGCTGGTTTGTGCAGCACGTGCTCGACGCCGCGCGCCGACCCGATGTGAGCGTGCGCTGCCAGCGGGTGGAATCCCTAGAGTCTGCGCACTTCGACGGCGTCATGTCCCGCGCGTTCGCACCGCCGCCCGCGGTGTTTGAGCATGCCCGTCGGCTCTTGGTGCCCGGCGGCGAGCTGATTCTGTTTTTGCAGGATGAAGCCGACATCTCGGGTGCGGCTGGGTTCGAAAAAGTCCATGTGCACCCCTACACGGTGTCGGGCAAGGCGCGGAGGTCGGAACGGTGGACGTTTCACGGCTAGGGGTGGAACGTTCCACGTGGAACACCCTGTCTGGCCTCTGACTCCCAACAGCGCTACAATGGGGGCCCCTCCGCGCTGTGCGCGCCCCTCCCCATTCCCTCCCCCCGGTCGTCGCCCCCCCGGCGAACCCCCTCCCCGAGCCCCACATGGCCCGAATTATTGCGCTGTCCCATCAGAAGGGCGGCGTCGGAAAGACCACCACTGCCGTCGATCTTGCAGCTTCGCTCGCGGCTTATGGCCAGCGAGTCCTGTTGGTTGACGTGGACCCACAAGGCAATGCGACGTCGGGCCTGGGCCTGGATCGCAACACCCTGCCCCGTGGGGTCTACGACGTGCTCCTGGGCTTCGAAGACGTCGAGGACGTGATCGTTCCCAGCTCCTTGCCCAACCTAGACGTGCTGCCCTGCACCGCCGGCCTGGTGGGCGCCGAGGTGGAGTTGGTCGATCAGCGTCGCCGGGAGCAGCGCCTGCAGCGCGGACTCGATGATGTGCGAGCCCAATATCAGTGGATCCTCATCGATTGCCCGCCGAGCCTGGGCCTGCTGACCCTCAATGCGCTGGTTGCTGCGGATCGTGTTTTGATCCCATTGCAGGCGGAGTATTACGCGATGGAGGGCTTGTCGCAGCTCCTGCGGACCATCACAGCCGTGCGCAAGGGGCTCAACCCCGACCTTCGCCGGGAAGGCATCGTGGTCACCATGTATGACCAGCGCACCAACCTCTGCCGTGAAGTCGCCTTGCAAGCCAAGGAACTCTTTGGCGACGAGGTCTTCGCCACAGTGGTGCCTCGCAATACCCGCCTGGGCGAGGCGCCTTCGTACGGCCGCCCTGTCTTGCACTACGCGCCCCGGTCGAGCGGGTCCAAAGCCTATCTTCACCTGGCCCGCGAGCTCTTGGCTCGCCACGGCGTCGAAGTGGCAGCGAACCCGCTGCAGGAGGCGCTCTGATGGCTGCGGTAGGAAAGCGGGGACTAGGCCGAGGCCTTGCAGCGCTGATCCCCGACAGCGCCTTTGAGAATGACGCCCCCTCCCCCGGTCGGCGAACCCGGCTGCGCATGGTGCCCCTCGATGAGATCCGCCCCAATCCGGAGCAGCCTCGTCAGGTGTTCGAGGCAGACGCCTTGGCTGCACTCGCCAAGAGCATCGAGCAGCACGGCATCCTGAGCCCGCTCGTGGTTCGCCAAGATCGCGGCGACTACGTGTTGATCGCCGGCGAACGTCGCTTCCGGGCGGCCGGCCTCGCTGGACTTCACGAAGTGCCCTGCGTGGTTCGAGACGCCCCTCGGGCCCGGGAGCAGCTGGAGCTGGCGCTCATCGAGAACCTGCTGCGCGAAGACCTGGACCCCATCGAGGCTGCCCTCGGTTATCGCCGGTTGGCCGATGACTTTGGGTTGACCCAAGAAGAGATCGCCCAGCGCGTCGGTCGCAACCGCGCCACGGTGGCCAATGCGCTGCGCCTGCTTCAGCTCCCCGAAGATGTGCTGGACACGGTGCGTCGGGGCGAGCTGTCTGCGGGACACGCCCGGGCCCTGTTGTCCCTCGTCGACGACCTTCGCGTGCTGCGGCGCGTGATGAGCCAGTGCGTCAATGAGCAGTGGTCGGTGCGCGAGCTGGAGCGTCAGGTGGCCCGCATGGTGTCGGGGCCGGCCAAGAAGGCCCGCAAGTCTCGCGGCTCGGGTCCCACGATGGAGTACGCCACCCGCCAGTTGCGCGACGCCCTGCACACCAGCGTGGCCATCAAGCCCCTGAAGACGGGCGGCGGACGCATTGTGGTGGACTACGCCGATGCGGAAGATCTGGAGCGGCTCATCCAGAAAATGCGCGGATGAGCTTGGCCCCTCGGGTTGTGCTGATCGCCGGCGGTTCGGCCTCGGGCAAGAGCACCGTGAGCCGGGCGCTGATGCGCGGGCTGGGTCCTCGTGGGGCGCTCTTGCTGCACGATCGCTATTACAAGACGCCGCCTGCGGGTTCGGACTTAGCGAGCTGGAACTTCGATCATCCAGACTCATTGGACACCGAGCTGCTCGTGGCGCACGTCGACGCGCTCCTGGCTGGCCAGACGGTTCAGCTGCCCCGCTACGACTTCTCACGGCACGATCGGGCCGAGGGTACGGACCCCGTGGCGCCCACCGAGTACATCGTGGTGGAGGGGATCTTGGTGCTCACCAGCGAGGCCCTTCGCGGTCGGGCACACCACCGTGTCTTCGTTGATGCGCCCGCGGATGTGCGCCTGGCCCGCCGACTTCGACGGGATGTGGCGGAGCGCGGTCGGGCGCCTCTGGGCGTGCTCGATCAGTATCTGGCGACGGTTCGGCCGATGCACCAAGCGTTCGTGGAGCCGAGCCGGCACTACGCAGACGTGGTCCTGGATGGCACGCTGGCGGTGGACCAGCTCGTGATGGAGCTGACCCGGTCGCTCATGGCTTGAGGCAGGTGTCGGGCCGGGCCACCAGCCCGTCGACGACGTCCTGCCAGCTGGCGTCTTCGGGCGGGGTCCAGCCTTCGCCTTCGTGGACGAGGCATCGGGTGAACACCCCGGCCTTGTCTCCGGCCTGGGTCTGCACGTGAATGACGAGAGTGGGTTGGTGGAGTGTCGTCGCAAGGTCAGCGGCCTCGCTCAACAGCGGCCGCATTCGGCTCCACCGTTCTTGGCTCGTGGCGACCACGTGCGTGAAACCGCTGAGCTCCGTCGGGTCCATGCCGACCATCTTGGCGAGCTCTCGCTGTTCGGCAATGATCTCGGACCATCGAGAACGAAGGGGGTCTCTGGATGCTGGCCCCGTCCACTCAAAAGGGCCATCCATGATTTCGATCCCACCGCCGTCCTGGAACGTCATCTCGAGAGGGCCGCGTAGGACGCGGCGTGTCATCCACGCCGGCTCGGCCAATGTTGGCAGGGGTGTGCTCGCGCTGGCCGATACCGGAGGCGTGGTCGGGGGGCTGGTTTGTGGGGGCGGGGGGCTGGTTTGTGGGGGCGGCGCTGCGAAAGCCACGCTCGCTGGACTCGTGATGGGGCCCCACAGTAGGGCCCCAGAGGCGACCACGGCCACGATGCAGAGGCCGGAGAGCGCGGCGCCCACCAGCGTGCGTGGGCGAGATAGGTGGGCTCGGTTCCCCCATGCGATCCCGAGCGGACAGATGGCCAGGAAGGTCACGGCCACGATCCCCGGCGCAGCCACGATCAGCGACGTATCGATGGCGTCGGCTCCTAGATTCAGTCGCGCATCAGGGTCCATCACCGCGACCTGGCCCATGAGGGTTTGAGTGTTGAGGACCCAGCTAGCGCCTACCGTGAAGGCCAGGCCCAGCGTGGCCAGGACGCTGGCCTTCGCCGACACGACGGCGAGTCGGGGACCGTCCTCCAGATGCGTGGATGTCCGCGCGGAGCCCAACCCCAGCGCGGCAAGACCACCGAACCACGCCAATGCCTGCGGCAATGCGTCCGCGTACAAGGGGGTTTGACTCCAGGCCAAAGCGCTCAATGAGGTACCGGGAAACACGCCCAAAACCAGCGAAAGTATGAGCGCGATCATGCCACCGAGTCCGGCGACCGCAACGGCGACCCGCGCTCGTGCCCATGAGGTGGTGCCGCCTTGAAAGCGGGGCGACCACGTGGCCAGCGCCACGAGGAGCCCGCTGATGGTGAGCGCTGCGCCCCCAGCGAGCAGCGTGCCGTGCAGGTCTCTGAGGGCGATGGACGTGCCCCCCAGCAGCAAGGAGTCTTGCATCTCTGGGGGTGCCATCCGCGCGATGGCGAAGGATGAGGACAGGTTCACAGACGTGATCAAGACGCCAAATCCGACGAAAAGACCCAGAGTAAGCATGTAGATGGATGTCGGAACGCGGAGCTTGATGAACCCCAAGCCGCTCAAGACGAACAAAAGAAGGCCGAAAAGACCGCTCGCAACAAGGATCACTACGGATGCGCCGCCGCCGTTCTGGGCGATTGGTGTCATGTTTGCTCCCCCTCTTCATCGAGCCGGTCTGCGCCCTGTCCACCGACCGCGCACATCCGACCTTAGTGCACGGCGGCCCCCGCCTCCATCGAATCGTCGTCTTCGCCCAGAAGCTCGCGCAGTAGCTCTTTGTCTTCGTCACAAAGACCGTAGCAACCGGCAACATCGTCCACGATGTCATCGGGTTGCTCATCGAGGATTTGACCCTCGATGGCCGCGGTGTCGGGGCGGAAGTGGGCCATCCATGGGAAGGCGCGCACCAAGGCTGAGTGCTCTGTGGTGCTGAGGTCCCGCATGCGCTCTTCGTCGAGGTCGGCGAGTCCGATGCGGCTGCCCCGCGCAAAGTTCTCGAGGGCAGTGCCGGGGTCGCAGGGGCAGCTGGCTTCGGTCCGACCGCAGTCGGTCCAGGCGATCCCGACAGCGCGGGCGCCGCGAGGCAGCATGTCCCGAGACCGAAGCTCGGTGCGTAGGGCCAGAGCCGAGGCAAGAGGCCCGCTAATCGGCAGCACTAGGCGCGGACCCAAGGGATTGCCCTCGGCACATCGCAGCTCCACCGCCACGCCTTCGATGGCCACCGGCTCGTGATCCGGAGACAAACACACGGTGAGGAAGACACGGTCTTCCCTGCGTTCATCGAGGTTGAGGTGGAAGTGCATGGGACGCCAACGAGTGGAGGTACGTCAGAGGTAGACGCGAGTGCGCATACCGACAAGGGATGACCGATGTCGTGGTACCTTGCGCCGGCGTCTCGGAGGCTCCATGGTCGGCGTGTTGTCGTTGTTAATCGGGTTGGCTGCGCCATCCTGGGCAGAAGATGAGGTCGTGCCAGAATCTGAGGCTTCTGAACAAGAGCTGGAGTCTTGGCAGGAAGAACGTATGGGATGCGCTGGCTTGCCGGCGATCAACTACAACGCCGACGAAGGCTTCGGCTTCGGCGCCATCCTGGGCATCTACAAGTACGACGGCAAGACGGCGCCGTACAAGTGGTCCCTAGACAACCAGCTCTTCATGACGACCCGGAATGTGCACCACCATCGGGTGATTTTCGACGTGCTGGATTTGGCGGGTGGAAAGCTGCGGATCTCCGGTCGTGTGAAGTTCGAGGCGAGCCGCGCCGAGCACTATTGTGGGCTTGGGGCGGACACCAACTGCGACCCGGGCGTGCCCGAAGATCAAGCCGACGACCTGGGCCTGACCGGAGATGCGCGCGACGAATATCTGCGTAGATACTACAAAATGCGGTACATCATGCCCTATGCTATCGCGACCGCGCGATGGGAGCTTCGGGACAAGCCGCACCGTCTGGAGGTCTTTGGCGGCTGGCGGGTGAACTACAACACGCCCGGCGACCTTGGCGAGGCCGGACCGTGGAAAGACACCCGGTACATAGAGGATCACCCCGAAGGCGAGAAGGGCCTGGTCAGCGTGCTCCAGGTGGGCTTCATGGCGGACAATCGCCGAAATGAGGCGGCGCCCTACAGCGGCTACTGGGCCGAGGCCTCGATCCGCGGCTCTAGCCGGTTCTGGGGTAGCAACCGGGATTGGGAGTACGTGGGCGTGAACGCGATCTTGCGCGGCTATGTGCCGCTGACCAAGAACGACGGCCTGCTCGTGTTGGCCAACCGGGTGGCGTTTGACGGCATCGTGGGCGACACCAGCGTCCAAGACTTGGCGTGGTCGGGCGGGTCGGGCCTGCTCACCTTTGGCGGTGGCGTGGACTCGGGCCGAGGCATCCGCGCCCGTCGATTCCGCGGGCGGGCGGACCTCTTGGCTCAGTCCGAGCTCCGGGCCCGGTTTGTGAAGTTCGACATTGGCGGCGTGCCCTTCGACTTCGGTGGCGTCGGCTTTATCGACGCGGGCATGACCAGTTTGGAGTGGAAAGACTTCGGCAACGAGCACGAGTACTACGGCACCGGCGGTGGAATTCGGCTCACCATGGACCAGAACTTCGTCATCCAGGCCGACGTTGGGGTGAGCCCCGTCGAGAACTGGAGCCCATCTGTGTACATCGAGACGGGCAATACCTTCTGATTGTCCCACCTGTGGGATCCGTCCGTCCGGTCTGCGCTCTTGTCAGCAGGCCTTTGGGATCCCAGCTAGGGTACGTAGGAGGCTGCCATGATCCATTGGCGCAACATCCTGCTCCTGCTGGGCCTGTGGCTCGGTATGACGAGCCCCGCCTTCGCCGGCTCGGGTCCGGAAATGACGGCTGTGCAAGGCGATCTTGTTGCGGCTCCAGGTCGCGGCGCGGACGTGCCTCCAGGGTGGGAGACCGTCTACGGCTACCACGTGGCCGTGCACGGCCCAGCCAAGCACGAGGGCCTGATGCGGTCGTTGGTCGACCACGCCGATACGTCGGTGCCGGTGCTCGCTGAGCGCTTGATGATGCCCATCGGCCCGCCTATCGACATCTTTTTGAGCAGCACAGACGCTCAGTTTCGGCAGGTACAACCCGGTGTTCCGCCCGCATGGGCCGACGCCACGGCCTATCCCGCGCTCGGGGCGGTCTACCTGCGAGCGCCCGCCGCCCGTCGCGGCACCGAGTCCCTCGAGCAGGTGCTGGACCACGAGCTGGTGCACATCGTGGTGGGTCGCGCCTTTGCTCCGGAGCGACCGCCCACTTGGCTTCAGGAAGGCCTTGCGCAGTTCCACGCCGAGCAGCATGACTTTGAAGATCTGCGCACGCTGGCCGGCGCCGCCATGTTCGGCCCCATCCCCCTCGATGAGCTGGAGCGGGCGTTCCCGGAGAACCCCCACGCAGCCGGTCTGGCCTACGCGGAGTCTGTGGACTTCTTAGTTTGGATGGAAGCCCAATATGGCCGCAAATCTGTCCCCACTTTGGTGGCGGCGATGCGCGACGGCCACAGCTTGGCCGACGCGGTTCGTATGGCCACCGGCGAGCCTCTGTACCGTATCGACGCCGAGTGGCAGGACCGGTTCTCCTTCACGTCCCCCATCGCCTGGACGGCCCTGGCCAGCAGCGACTGGATCTGGCTGCTGTCTGCCCTGCTGGGATTGGTCGCCATGTTTGTGGTGCGCCGTCGCCAGCGGCTCCGCCGCAATGAGATCAAGGCTCAAGAAGTCGAAGAGGAGGCGCTGATGCAGGCGATCTGGGAGGGCCGATTTCCCCAGCGCGACAGACCCTCCGCCGTGAGCCTGCGTTAGGCTGCGGCGGTGAGGAGGCGCGATGCGGCCGTGGTCCGTTGTATGCATGTTGATCGCCACTGGATGTGCGGTGGAGTCCGGGTCCTTTGCCGACCTGACTCAGCCCGAGGTCGACGCGGTTCGACCCAGCGCCTCCACCCAGCCCGATGGGGCGGCGGAAGACAGCTTTGACTTGGATGGCTACGTCGACGAGCAGCGCGAAGTGGACGCCGCGGACGTGAGCGGCGTGGATGCCCTGGTGGCGGAGCTTGGCGCCGAAGGGGTGGAAGTGCCGCCCGATAGCCTGGGGTCGATGGACCCCGGTTTGAACGATGGCGGATACGAGGGGGAGCCTCTGCCCCTCGACGCCCCTCTGGCGATGCCCCAGATGATGATGCCCGAACAGGCGCCGGGCACGCCGGCCTGGACACCGGACAATGCGGTGACGCTGTCTTGGGGGCTGCGCTTGGTCTCGACCCTGGACAACACGTCCCCGCCACGGGCGATCTTGGGCATGCCCAATGGCTCGGAGACGGTGGTGCGCGCGGGGGACCTGTTGGCCGACGAGGGCATCATCGTGCTCGCGGTGGGGTCCGGCGTGGTTCAGCTCGGCAAGGTCACGGCCCAAGGCGACCACGCCTCGGTGGAGTCGGTCTTCCTCCAAGCGATGTACGACGACCGCCCAACAGGCCAGTAGGTCATGTCGGGCGGGGGGGCCCTTGAGGCGCTTTGGTTTGTAGGCGCTATCGGGGCGATCGCCCTATTCTGTTCCGTCGTCGTCGGAGCGACCCTGGCGATGGTGTTGGCGGCCCGGCCGTCGACGCAGGCGGAGCCCTGGCTCCCCTCGCTCGCTGGCGCGCTCTCGCCGGAGCCCAGCCCCATGTTGGCCTACTTAATCTCGGTCACCGATCTGGTGATGGCGACGCGGGCCGGCTTTGTGGCGCGCACCCATGCTCGCGGGGGGCGCGGTGATTCAGCCTGGCTCGACGAGGTGGCCGGGCACTGCGCGGCGGTGAAACTTCGAGGGCGCGCGCTCACGGACGAACTCAAGCTGGACCTGACGCTTCCAGCTGCGCTGGCGCCTGCGGCTGAGGCGCTGGTGGGGGCGTGGTCGGACGAACATCAAATGCTCGGGGCGGATGGGGAGTGGAGCCCGTACCACACGGCCTTGGCGCGGGTGGCGACGCGCGTGCAGGGGGAGAGTCGCCACGTGTGGGTGCTCGACCGCGACGCGGCGTTGGCGGCGGTCGATCGGCTGATCGCCGCCTGCGACCCCTCCCGGCTCCCTTTGTCCCCAGGGAGCGACTACGAGGTCGATCTAGACGCCCTCGATCCTGATGACCGTGGCCGCCTCGACCAAGTCTGGCCCGACGCAAGCAAGCCCATTGAGCACGTCTGGCTGCGCGGCGCGGTGATTCATGAGCAGGTGGCGCAGCTCCGCGAGCAGTATGTTGAATTTGCGGCAAAACTCGAAGACTTTCGGGTGAAGCTGCAAGGAGCGCCGACGCGGTTTGAGGTCGCGTCCACGGACCTGCACGCCGATGAGCCTGACCTCTTGGTCCAGTCTCGCCAGGCTCGAGACTGGGTGCACAACCCCCGCCTAGTGCGTGTGCAGGGGCTGGAGCGCTCTCTCGCGACCGCGGAGCGCATGCAAGAGAAGCTCGCCATCGCCGTGGCGGCCCATGGCGCGAGCCCTCGTCGGATCATGGGCTCGGCGCTTCAGATACACAGCGCTGTGTATCCAAACGCCCGAGCGCCAGTGGTGATTGGCTTGAGTCGCACGGAGAAGGTCCGAGTCGTGCTCATCGCCATGGTCGTCACCTTTGCGGTGGCGCTGCCCACGGCCCTGACCCTGATTGCGATGCTGAACTGACCGGCTCTAGTTGACGCCTATGGCGTGAGTAGGTCGTTGCACTCGGTCTGGCCGGTCACGTCGATGCTGCCGTCTGTGCAGATCGCCTTCTCCTGCATGCAACCGTAGTAGCCTGTCATATCCACGTATGGGTTGTTGACGTTGCTACACAAGTCTGCGGCGTCGAGCTTAAAACCACCGGGCAAGCACTCGAGCTCGTTGTACGCGTTCCAATAGGTCTCACACGCGGCCTGGTTTGCGGCGGGGTCGGCCGAAGGTAGTCCGGTACCCCCGCTACCAATGGCCATGAGAGCGAGGCCGCCAACGGCCACTGCGGAGATGATGGATCGACGAAGCATAGGTCCTCCAAGGATAGGGGGCCTGCGTAGCATAGGCAGGCTGTGCACATCGCAGATCCTCGGAGTTTCACGCATGGCATCGTTCGACCTTTTCGCGCACACGCACTTGCTCGTCGTGGCGGGAAGCCGCGCCTACGGGCTGAATCGGCCCGATAGCGACGTGGACCTACGGGGCGTTGCGGTGCCTCCAGCCGCCTTTCTCCATGGATTTCTACGGCGATTTGAGCAGGAGGATGATCCGGAGGCGTTGGGCGTCTTTCGGTCCGTCCTGACGCAGGTCGAAGCCGGCGCGGCCCCGGAGAAGGTCGAAGGTTCGGTCTACGATCTCATCAAGTTCATTCGCCTCGCGTCAGATGCGAACCCCAATATGCTGGATGTGCTGTTTGGGCGCGACGAAGAGGTGCGTGTACAAACGGCCGTGGGCCGGAGGCTTCGGGAGGAGCGAGGCCGGTTTTTGTCCAAGCGAGTGGCCAAGACCTACGCGGGCTATGCCCGGGGACAGCTCAAGCGAATTCAAGGACACCGCGCTTGGCTGGTCAATCCGCCCTCTCACGAGCCCACCCGAGCCGAATATGGCCTGCCCGAGCATGCGCTGCTTCCGCGGGACCAGCTGGTGGCGGCGGAGAATGCTGCTGCAAAGGGGGTTGTTGCCTTCGACCCGAGCGTTGTGGCCGTGCTGCAGCGCGAGCGTAAATACCACTCGGCCCGCCGTCAGTGGGACCAGTATCAAACGTGGAAGAAGCACCGGAATCCAGGGCGGGCCAAGCTGGAAGTGGACCATGGCTACGACACCAAACACGCCATGCACCTGGTTCGGCTGTTGAGGATGGGGTTGGAGATCTTGCAGACCGGGCAAGTCCATGTCTGGCGGGGCGCCATCGACCGGCAGGAGCTGTTGGAGATCCGGTCGGGCGCGTGGGAGTTCGACCAGCTCATCGAGTGGGCCGACCGGCAGTCCGAGGCGCTTCGGTCGGCCCAGGGGACCAGCTCGCTGCCCGACGAGGCCGACAAAGACGGCCTCGATGCACTGTGCATTCAGCTCGTGGAGGAGGCGCTGGGCCAGACGAGGTAAGGGGGCGCGTATGGAGGATCGATGATCAGCAGGGTGTGCATGCTCGCAATGTTGGGCGGCTGCTCTTGGGGGACGACCCCAGCGCCGGTTCCTATGGAGGCCCCAGCCCCACAGCTGGTGGATACCCAGCTTCAAATTGACAGTATGCAGAAGTGCAACCGCTGCGCCATGAACGTCCGCATGGCGATTCGAGAGCAGGAAGGCGTGTCGAAGGTCTACATCAACATCGCCAAGGGGCAGATGGTGGTGACCCACGACAAGGCGCAGGTCACCGCAGACGATCTGATCGAGGCGTCCAAGAAGGCCCAGCCTGACGCAGTCGTGGTCACCGAAGCCGAGGCGGGCACTCTTCAGGAGGTGCTCAGGGCGGCCCAAGCTAAGGCCGATGCGCAGACGGCGGACACGGACACCGACGCCCCTGGAACCACGGAGGCCCCGGCGGGCGCTGCTCCCACCGAGACCCCAGGAAAAACGGGCTCTGAAGCGCCTGTTCCGCCCAAGTAGCGCCTAGCGGAACGGCGCCATCCACGAGGTGGTCCAGCCGATCCCGGCGAGGCCCACCATGAGCACCAAGACCAGGCCGACGACGCCGGTGATGGCCATGGACCGCTCCTTGCGCCACGCCACCCAGGGCCCCAATGCGGCGGTGGCCGTGGCCAAGCCGAGGGTCCACCACGACCCCGCCTGAAGGGTGTCGATGAGGATCGTGAGGGTGTCGAATAGCCCTTGGCGCTCGGACGGGACGGCTCGGGCGATCTCCGCCAGCCGAACGCTCGCTAGCGCCGCCAGTGTTGCGGTATCCACCGACACAATCAGGAGCGGAAGGGCGAAGGCGATCAAGATCCCGAGCTGCGCCCCAGGGCCACGTCGGTGCGCCGAGACCAAAGCGGCGACGCTCACGCCCGCCGCGATGGCGTACATGGCAACTCGAACGCCGGTAATGACCGGTGGAAGACTGGACATGCTCGCAGCCGCGACCGCGATCATGGCGGTGACCAGGCAGAGCGCGAGCCCGCCGAGCAACCAACGAGGGCGCTCCCCCCTGACGGTGACGCCGGTTGCGGCAGTCACGAGGGCCAATGTGGTGAGGGCCACCCCCACGCCCCCCCAGAGCTGCGTAGCGATGGTGCGGTTGAGCATGGACGCCATCTGCGTCTGGCGGGCCATGGTGGGGCCGGTACTCATGGCCCAGTCCATGGCTGCGGTGTGCTGGTAGGTGCCGGCCCAAGACACAAAGAGCAGCGGGACGATCAAGGCGATGGCGAGGAGCGCGTAGGGAATAGGCTGGGCGCGGTTTAGGTGAAGGACCGTCCAAGCGACTGTCGCGACCGCGAAGGCGATGCTCAGGATGAGGAACCCGCCGTTGAGCGGACCGAGGATGAGTGGATTCATGGGACCTCCTAACATCAACATATGCGCAAAAATGAATATGTCAATGGGTTGGAGGTCACTGACGCCGCAGCGTCTCCATCCACCGGTCTAAACTGCCGGCGAAACGCTTGGAATCGCGGCTGCTCCAAGGCCGGGGGCCTCCGCCGATCTCCCCCGCCTGCCGCAGGTCGTCGAGCAGATCTTTCATCTTCAGCTTGGAGCGGGCCGCCGCGAGCGTGACCTCGTCGCCGCGAAACTCAAGGACGGTGGTGCCTTTTTCTAGCACGTCCACCTGGAGCGGGATGTCGGACGTCACGACTAGGTCCCCGTCGCCACATTGCTCGGCGATCCAGTCGTCGGCCACGTCGAAGCCCGCGCCCACTTGTACCGACCGCACCGCACCTTGTTGGGGAACTTTGATGTGGCGATTCGCGACGAGCACCACCTCTAGTCCCGTGCGTTCTGAGGCTCGGTACAAGATGTCTTTGATGGCTCGGGGGCAGCCGTCGGCATCGACCCAGATGGTGGGCATGAGAACTCCAGGTGTCACGCCCCTGTAGCTTCTCACGTTCAAGGAGAGCGGACGGGGGCCAGAATCGACGGCATGCTCTGCACGCCTGCCCACACCGCGTGGTAGCGTCCGCTTCCCCCAAATCCCCCGGAGATCCCATGCTGGCGCTGTTGTTGGGCTTGTTGACGACCCCTGCTTTGGCTCAGGACCGCGGTGCTCGCGGTGATGATGCTGCCTTCGCATCGGACTCTGAAGAGGAGTACAACCCGGGGGCGAAGGACCGGTTGTACTATTCAAATGCCACATTTGCTCGGGTGAACCCGCTTGGGCTCATCAACATTTTCCGGGTAGGTTGGCGCCGGCGTCTGTCGACCAAGGACTCGCTGCTGTTCAAGGACACCTACACGTTCGCGGGTGTGAACGTGTTGACCACCCCCGCCAACACGCGCGTCGGGCTCTACGGCGAGGCGCAAATTCTGGCGGTTCTCCGCGTCTTTGGCGAGGTCAACGGTGTTGGCTACTACGGCACCTTCGACCAGATCATGTCGTGGGACGACCCGAACGCCAACTTCAGCGACAACACCATCGCCGATCGGGGAGAGCAGGGCTTGTCCTCGCCCACCACCGGTTGGGTATTGAACGCCGGCGGCACGGTTCGAGGTGCGGCGGGGCCCGTGGTCTTTCGCTCGACGGCCCAAGTGACGCGCTACGACTTGAGCTTGCCCGACGGCGACGTCGTCTTCTACGACCAATATTGGGATCGGCTGGCCCCGGACAAGGGGTGGATGATCCTCAACGACCTCGACGTTTTGGTGCTGGCGGGCAACGCTCGGGTGGGCGTGCGCCACACGTTTACCGACCAGCTCGGCGGGGATTTGGGTGACGCGGGCGGGATGGCTCAGCACCGAGTGGACCCGCTGCTGGCCTACCAGTTCCACGACAAGGGCAAAGGCACCCGGTTTAATCAGCCGACGTTGTTCATGTTGGTCCAGTGGTGGGCGAAGCACCCGTATCGCACCGGCGCAGAACAGCCGGCTGGCCTCCCACTCATCGCGCTCGGCTTCGCGTTCAATGGGGACCTGACGGGTCCGATCCCATCTAGGCCCTAGGGCGGCTCGATCCGACGGACGTCACCGACGTTCGTCACCGACCTCCGTCACTGCACGAGCGCGATCGGGTCTCGCTGCGGATCGACCGCTGGCATGAGCCTTGCGACGTGTGCGCCGGAGGTGGTGCATGCATCGCTCTGGGTGGTTGGGCGTGGTGACGGTGGTGGCGACGCTGGGTGGCGGTGTGGCGCCCGCCATGCCGTCGGTGTGGGCGGCGGTCGCCGTGGCTGTGGGGAGCTTGGGGGTGTGGTTCCGCCGGCCGCTCTTGTGGATCCTCGCCTTGGGTTTCTTGGCGTTGGCGGCCCAACAAATCAGGCCGGCTGGCGTGGTGTTGCGCGGTCCGATGGTGGTTCACGGCCAGGTGGTGACGGCCCCGATCGGGTCGACGGCGGTGGTTCAGGTGTGGCGCCGGGGCACGGCGGCGGGCGGCTGGCGGGACGAGCCGGGCCGGGTGCGGGTGCAGGTGTCGGGCCGAGCGCCGTCGCTGGGCGCCGAGGTGCTCTTGTGGGGCGAGGCGCGACCGCTCACGGCCGTGATGACGCCCGGCGCCCCGTCTATGGCGCTGGGAGCGTGGTGGACGGGGATCCGGACCGATCTGTCCGTGCAGCGTTGGAGCGTGGTGGGCCCCTCCCCCCGACGTCGACATCCACCCGGCCGCCATGGAGGCGTTCTGCAGGCGTTGGCGTGGGGAGACCGCCAGTCGGTGCAGCCCGAGCTCCTTAGGCTGATGCGGCGCACGGGTACGGTGCATCTGCTGTCGATCTCCGGATTCCACGTGGGTCTTGTGGCGGGGCTGGTCGGGGTGCTCTTTGGCGCCCTCACCCGTGCTGCGGCCATCTGGCGGCCCGCGGGCTGGCCGGTTCGCTGGACATGGCTCGTCGGCGCGACGGCCGGCCTCGTCTACGCGGCGGCTGCGGGGTCGCCTGTGGGGGCGGTGCGGGCTTCGCTGGTGATTGGGGTCTTGGCGGTGGTGCGCTGTGTAGGCGGGCGTCCCGATCCCCTCTCTATCTGGTGGGTGGCGGCTGCCTGCGTGGTGTTGCTCGATCCGGCGGCGGCCATGGGACCCAGTTTTCAGCTGTCTTTTGGGGCGGTGCTGGGCATGGTGCGGTGCATGCCGACGGCGCTGGCGTGGCGACCTCGGTGGTGGCCAGTTTGGCTCAACTGGGCGTGGACGTCGGCGTCGGCGACCCTGTGCGCCACCTTGGGCACGGTGCCGGCCTTGGGATGGTGGTTTCAAGAGGTGGCGAGCGCGCCGGTGTGGGCCAACCTGGTGGCGGTGCCGGTGGTGAGCCTCGTGCTGGTGCCGCTCGCGGCCCTTCATGGCGTGGGCCCCGCCGTCGCCGACCCCTGGGTGGGGGCCGTCAATGATGGCGTCGTCGACGCCTTGATGGTGGGTCTCCGATTTGGGGAGCTTCCTCCGCTGATCTGCGCCTTGACCGCATCCGGCGCGATCGCGCTCTGGGGGGCCTTGGCCGTGCATCGGCGATGGGCGTGGGCTCTGGCGATCTTGGTCGCCACGGCGCCAGGCGTGGCTCCGCCATCATCGGGTGTGCGAGTGACATTCCCCGATGTGGGGCAAGGATCGAGCGCTTTGGTGGAGTGGCCCGATGGTCGACGTTGGCTGGTGGACGGCGGCGGGTTCCGGTCGGGCGTGCTGAACTGGTTGCGTCGCCGAGGGGTGCGCAACCTCGATGTGGTGGTGGCCACCCAAGGGCTCGATGATCACGCAGCGGGGCTGGTGCCGGTGGTGCAGGCCCTGCCGGTGGGTCAGGTCTGGATCCCCCCCAATAGCCGTCACGATCCGCAGCTTATTCCATTGGTTCAAGCTGCTCTTGAGCGCGGCGTGCCGGTCACTCCCGGGCCCCAGGCGAGCCTGGCGTCTAGGGCTCGACGCGCCCTGCGTAGGGAGCGGGATCGAGGCGTCGCCCTGGTTGTAGGCGACGCATCCGGGTCCATCTTGCTGCCGGCGGACCTAGGCCGAGCCGGCATGAACGCGCTGAGCTCGGCGCTGCCGACGGGGTTGGCGGCCGCGGTAATGCCGCAGCACGGCGGGCGGTCAGGGGCTGAGCTGGGCTGGCTCGGCGACCATGCGCCCCCGGTGGTTGTGGTGCAAAGCGGGCGTTGGAACAGATATCCTAGGCCGCATCCCCGGGTGGAGCGCGCCTGGCGGCACAAGGGATCGCGGGTCTACCGGACCGATGTCCACGGCACGGTGGAGCTGTCGTTGGCGCACGGGCAGGTCGGGGTGCGCACGTGGCATTGGCAGCGGGGGTGGGTGAGCCACGCCCAATGGCCGGTGCCTCTCGCGCCGTGGCGTTCGGTCGCGCCCTACGTGGACGTGGCGACGTCGTCGACGTCTTCTTCGACCGCGTCGTCATCCATGGTTTCGTCCAGCTCGTCCTCATCAACGTCGTCTTCGTCGGTCGAGCCGCTGCGATCTTCGATGAAGAGGTAGTGGATCAAGAAGAGGATGACGCCGACGACGAGGCTGATATCTGCGACGTTGAACGTGGGGTATTCGCTGAAGCGCGGCCCCAAGAACTCCATCCACGCGGGGTCGTCGGTGTAGAAGCGCAAGAAGTCGGTGACCGTCGACTTGTCGCCCCACAGCGGCTTGAGCAGCCGGTCCAGCACATTGCCGATGGCGCCGGAGATGATCAGGCCCAAGGTCGCGGCCATGAACCGGTCGTCTTTGGGCAGCTTTCGGTACATGTCGCCGACCACCACCACCGCCACGATGGTGAAGCCCACGAAGAGGATCACCCGCCACATCTCGGGCAGGTCCCCGAACATGCTGAACGCGGCGCCGGGGTTTTCGGCGTGCACGATGCTGAAGAAGTGAGGAATCACCTCGATTCCAGCGGCGCTGTTCACGGCCTCGCTGCCACGAACCCAGAACTTGGTCACTTGATCGAGGATCACTCCAATGATCGCGACCACCGAAAAAATGGCGAGCTTCCTGGACACTGCGTCTCCGTGGGCCTGACTGCCGAGGAGGCAGGAGGGGCCTTGTACCCCGCACCATTGCGCGGGTCCAATCGAGCCAGGGTCACGTGGGGTCGTCACCTGTCCCGGCGCATCTTCGGTACAGTGAATGTGTTGGAGTTGTCATGAATCGTGTTTTGGCCGTGTTGTGGCTGGTTGCGTGTAGTGAGACCGGGTTGCGAACCGATGAACTGGGTGTCGATCCGCCCGATTGCCCCGCCCCAGAAGCCAGCGCTTCGGTGGAGCGCGACGCGGAATGTCGTGGGGAGCCGGAGATCGGCACCTTCGAGCCGGTGGTGCAGTGGGCGTGGACCGAGAGCGCCGAGTTTTCGGGCTTCCATCAGATCATGGCGTCGCCATCGGTCGGCTACCTCGTCGATGAGGACGGCGATGGCACGCTCGGGAGCGAGGGCGATGTGCCTTCGGTCGTGTTTTCGACGTTCAAAGGGAGCGCCTACACCGCCCCGGGGGTGCTGCACGCCATCCGCGGGGACACGGGCGAGCCTATCTGGAGCGTCGGCCAGGTCGAGGGCCACCAGGTCATGGGCTCGTCGGGTGTGGCCATCGCCGATCTTGGGGATGGCATTCCGACCGTCTTGGCCTCCAGCGGCTCGGGCGTATTGGCGCTCGATGGTCGGACCGGCGCCTTTCGCTGGCACGCCACCGTGACGAACTCTCGGTATGGCTCCCCCGCCGTCGCGGACCTCAACGGCGACGGCTGGGCCGAGGTCATCTATGGCCGATCGGTCCTGAGCCACGATGGAGCCGTGTTGTGGACGGCCACGGAAGGCAACTCGGGCGGCTTCTTCAGCTTCGGGATGGATCTCGACGAAGACGGCACAGGCGAAGTGGTCTCGGCCAATACGGTGTACGAGGCCGACGGCACGCTGCGTTGGACGAATGGCCCAGACGGGTATCCCGCGGTGGGCGATATCGAGGGCGACGGCGTCCCCGAGGTGATCACCGTCTCGTTCGGCCGGGTGCAAGTGCGCCGCTCGACGGACGGCACCTTGGTTTGGGAAGGGCTCATGCCCGACAATGGCGGGGGTCCGCCGACCGTGGCGGACTTCGACGGGGACGGAGCCATCGAGATCGGCGTGGCCAGCAAGGCTGTCTATTACGTGTTTGATAACGATGGAAGCGTACTTTGGTCCAATCCCGTCAGTGATAGTTCCTCGTTCCGCACGGGCAGCTCAGTGTTCGACTTCGAGGGAGATGGTGCTGCGGAAGTGGTCTATGCCGACCAAGAGACGCTCTTTGTGTGGGATGGCTCGTCGGGCGCGGAGGAGCTCCGGGTCGATGAGCACTCTTCGGGCACGCTGTTCGAGTATCCCCTCGTGGTCGATGTCGACGCCGATGGGGCCGCGGAGATCGTGGTCGCGAGCAATGACTACGGTCGGTACACCGGCTCTCATGGAATCACGATTATTCAGGATCAGGCAGACTCATGGGCGCCAGCCCGGCGCGTGTGGAACCAATACGCGTGGAGCATCAGCAACATCCAGGACGACGGCTCTGTGCCCCCAGGCGCTCCCGGCAATTGGCGGGAGTGGAACTCCTTTCGCGCGGGGAATAGCGAGACGGCGAGCGGGTTGGCGCTGCCCAATCTGCAGATCGGCGATCCCGTCGTCTGTACCTTGCGGTGTGAGGCGTTGGGCGAGACCGAGGCGTGGGTGACGGTCGAGAACGCCGGCGATGCGGCGGCGGGGCCGTTCTTTGTGGCGGTTCGCGAGCCCGATGGCGGCACCGTCGTTCTGCTGGAGCGGGTGGAGGGTCTGGCGGCCGGTCGGGCCACTTGGGTGGGCCCCGTCACCGTGACCTCAGGGGCTGTGGCCCTGGGTGGCTACGACGTGGAGCTCGACCCCGACGACGAGGTCGAGGAGTGTGACGAGGACAACAACGTCGCCAGTCTCACCGCGCCAGGGTGCTGAGCCTTCGGGTGAGCGCCTCCGCAAAGTGGCTCCCCATGTGGGGCCCCTGGAGGGGGTAGAGGTAGGGCTCGATCAGCTCCACCTCCATGACCTTCTGGTCCCCATCATTGCCGGTCATCAGGTCGACACGGGCGTATAGAGCTGGCTCGGGCAGGGCGGCCAATACGCTCTGGGCCACGTCACGCTCGTGCGGGGTGGGATCGTGGTCCACCTCGGTGCCGCCGAACACAGACTGGACCCGATAGTCCCCCTTGGCTGATACCTTTCGGACTGCGTGACTATAGACGCCGTCGAAGTAAAGCAGGCTGGTCTCCCCGTGCTCGGCGGCGGCGCGCAGGAAGGGCTGAATCATGCACGGGGCCTGCGGAAGGGGGCCGATGGGGGTTCCGGTTCGCGCCCGTACCTGGCCGGATGCGCAGGCGCCGACTTGGCGCTTCACCACCACGTCGTCGCACTCAAAGGTGCGCAGGGCGTCTTCCACCGCAGCCGGCGTCGGCCGGTCGACCCAGAGTGTAGGAATGGTGGGTACTCCCTGGCGTTGCAGATGACGCAGGTAGCTCTTTTGCGCGTTCCACCGCATGAGGCTGGGTGTGTTGAGCACCGGCTTTTGGGTGTTCATGCGGTCCATCGCGGCCAGAAACTCGGGGGCCCTGTCGTGGTAATCCCAGGTTGTACCAACAACAATGGCGTCGTATGAGGCGGGATTTAGGGCAGGGTCGTCCCAGACCCGCAGGTCCAGCGTCCACCCGTGCTGGGCCAGCGCGGGCGTGAGGGCGGCGAGCTGGGCGAGCAGCTCGTGCAGGTCGGCCCGGACGCAGGTGTGCCCGGGAACCATGTCAGCAGAGGTGAGGTAGGCGAGGGTTTGCATGGGGGTCCCTATCCCCCGTAGGTGACGGCGCGCGCACAAGCGCCTACTCTGAGGCCTCGACTTTAGGAGGCCCTCGTGCGTCGTCTACCCTTGCTGCTCATTCTTGCCGCTTGTCCTGGGAATTCGGACTCTGATACCGATACGGACGCGCCGTACCGAGACCCGTACAATGTGACCGTGGGCCCCTACGATGCCGACATTCGTACGACCGCCTATGGCATCCCGCACATTCTGGCCGAAGATGAAGGGTCTCTAGGTTTTGGCCTTGGATATGCCGCAGCGCCCGATCATATCTGCACCCTCGCGGACCAGATCCTCAAGACCCGCAGCGAGCGCAGCAAGTACTTTGGGCCGGGCACGAACAATAGCAATGTCGACAGCGACTTTGGCTGGTTGCACCTAGAGGTTCGGGCACACGCCGAGACCACTTGGTTCGACCTGCCCGACATCCTGCAGAAGCGCCTGGTGGGCTATGCCGCCGGCTACAACCGCTACCTCGAAGAGGTAGGAAATGAGGGGCTACCCTCTCTTTGCCGTGGTGCTGAGTGGGTCAAGCCCATCGATCATATCGACTTGCTCGCGTACTACTACTCGCTGGGTCAGTGGGGCAGCGGCTATGCCATCGTCACCA
>JBGCER010000018.1:0-2924 GCA_045106515.1 Myxococcota bacterium | reverse complement strand
TCTTCCGATCTCGTCGCCAGCATGCACCCGATCAGGTAGGGTGAAGGCAAGGTCTCGTTCGATTGATTGGCTGCTGGACGGCATGGACCAGTCTGGACCCTTGGGGGCAGCGGCCAAGAGCGCGCCTGCGTCGATCTCTAGGTAGACGGGCCGCGCGCGCTTAATCTTGTACGCAGCGAGCACCTTGGGATGGGCTTCGCCCAAGACACCAATGCGGTCACTCCCCAGGTAGATCCCTGCTTGCCGGCCGGGGTGCAGCACGTCGTGGAGGGGGTCGTCAGCGGAGGCTGGACCCACGGTCAGCGGCAGCTTGAGCTCGGTGGCCAAGCTCTGCACCACGCCCTTGAGGAACCAGGCGTCGGCCGGGCGGCCCTTTTCGGCCCATCCCGCTTCTCGGTCTTGTCCGCAGGCCACGGCCCAGAGCAGGTCGCGCTCGGTGCAGACCCCGTTGGGGGCGGTGAGGTCGGGGTGGAAGGTTCGGGTCCACTCAAAGGCCTTGATCTGGTCGGTCCGAAGGTTCAGGTTCACACCTACGCACTCGATCGCCTGCACGAAGCCATTGTTTTTGAGCAGTGAGTAGGCCCGGTCCAAGGCATTTTGCGTCTCGACCGCTCGGTGCAGCGGGTGGGTCTCGGGCAGGTCGAGCCGCTCGATCAGGTCGCGGCCGTAGAAGCCATCGAGCACGACCTCGGTGAAGCCCAGCCCAAGAAGAACCTGGGATGCAGCGTCTTTTTGCTGTTCGGCCACCGACGGCAGCGCGCCCAGGTCGATGGGCGGCAGGTGAGACGGCGTTTCGTTGTAGCCGATGCTCTTGGCGAGCTCTTCGTACAGGTCGGCCACGTCTTCCACGTCCCAGAGCCGATGCGCGGGCACCCGCACCAAAACGATGTTTCGCAGGCGGCTGGGCGAGGCGTCATCGAGCTCCGCGGGCAGGCTCCACCCTTGATCGGCGTCCCACTCGGGCCACGCCGGCGAGACGATGAAGCCGTAGCGGGTGAGCCGATCTCGGGTGTCTTCCAAGCGAAGAGGCACTTCGAGGAAGGCCCCGGCGGCGGGCACGGACAAGGGAATGACGCGATGGGGATCGGTCCAGTCGCCCACCACACCGGTGTTGCCTTCCACTCGCCAACCCGCGCTCTTCAGCAGCTCCACCACACGACCGGCGCCGCGAAGGGGGGCGCTGGGATCGCTGCCACGCTCGAACCGGGCGGAGGAGTCGGTGTTGATCTGAATCGCCCTGGACGCCAAGCGCACTGAGACGGGGTCGAAGTGGGCGGACTCCAACACGATGCGTCGGGTGGACTCGGTGGTGCGGGACTCTTGGCAGCCGATGACCCCGGCGATGGCCAAGATCTTCTCACTATCCGCGATGACCAGGGTGCCTTCTGGAACCTCGATGCGCTCGTCGGCGAACAAGGGCAGGGCGGTCTCGCCCGCCGTGGACAGGCGGATTTGGATCCCGCCGACCAGGGTGTCTGCGTCGAAGGCGTGGGTGGGTTGGCCCAGCTCCAAGTTCGCCAGGTTGGTGGCGTCGACGGGTGCAGAGACGGAGTCTTGGTCTGCCGCGGTGATCGGGGCGAGCTGCTCGGGTGTGAGCTGGCCCAGGCCGGGCTCGTCGCGGACGAGCAGGGTGGCGGTGTAGACCGGGCACTTCTCCGTGGTGCAGGTCATGGGAATGGGAGACGCACCCACGGTCAGCTCGGCGACGGGCGGCGCTTGCACGGGATGGCCGGTCCGACCCGAGAGCTCACGGGCGATGCCTTCGTAGCCGTGGTGATCGCCGCGGTTGGCGAGCAGCTCTAGGGTGAGCCCCACGTCGCCGGGTAGGTCGTCTAGGCGCTTGACTTCCAGGCCGACATCATCGAAGAGATCTCGGAGCAACCTGGATTCACGGGGAACTTCGGTGAATCGTGCGAGCACGCTGCGTCGAATGCGCATCATGAACCTCGCTGGATGCTGTTGTGGACGCGCAGGTCCATTTCATACAGGCTGCGAACGCGGACAATGCCTACCGCTTGGGCGGCGACGCGGGTGGTGCCGATGCCGAAGGCGATGCCGGACACCTCGTTGGGGTCGTAGCCGAACTCGCGGAACACCTTGGGGTGGATCATGCCCGCTCCCAAGATGGTGACCCAGCCCGCCTGATGGCAGGCGGAGCAGCCTGCGCCATCGCAGACCACGCAGGCCAGATCCACGCCGAGGGAGGGCTCGGTGTAGGGGTAGAACTTGGGCTTGAACCGGATTCGTCGCTCTTCGCCGTAGACTTCGCGGGCGAGCAGGGCGAGCACACCCTTGAGGTGGGCGAAGGTGAGGCCCTTGTCGACCCAGATGCCTTCGAACTGGTGGAACATGGCCAGGTGGGTCGCGTCTACGGCTTCATTTCTGTACACCCGGCCTGCCGAGACGATCTTGATGGGCAGCTCCGGGCGCTGCTGGAGCACCCGCGCTTGCACGGTGGTGGTGTGACTGCGCAGGAGCAGCCCGCCATCGACCCAGAAGGTGTCTTGCATGTCCCGAGCGGGGTGGTGCTCGGGGATGTTGAGGGCATCGAAGTTGTAGTAGGGGTGGTCCACCTCGGGGCCTTCGGCTCGCTTGAAGCCCAGTCGGCGCATGAGGGCCATGAGCCGGTCTTCGGTCTCGGTGACCGGGTGCCGAAAGCCACGCTGGGGGGCCACGCCGGGCAGCGTGAGGTCTTGCCACTCGGCGTCGATCTGGGCGTTGAGGGCCTTGGTGACAGCGTCCTCGCGGGCCTGGCGCCCTTCGGACTCCATGGTCTGACGGGCCTCGTTGAGGGCCGCGGCGACGGCTGGGCGCTGCTCTTGAGGCACGGCGCGCAGGCCTTTGAGAGCGGCCTTGAGCGACGATTTCTTGCCGGTGTGCTTGCGAACGACGGTGTCGATGTCCGTGGCGGTGGTGGCGGTGGC
>JBGCER010000017.1:0-3471 GCA_045106515.1 Myxococcota bacterium | reverse complement strand
CATCCCAACCCTCCGATCCCCAGCGCTCCGATTCCGGAGACCCCAGTCGTCTCCTCGACGCGAGCGCGGCGGCGGCCGGGAGGTTCCCGGCCGCGGACGAGGCCCAGCTCGCCGCCGTGCGGGCGGCGTTCCCCGAGCTGTCGGTTGAGCGTTGTATCGGGGAGGGGGGCATGGCCACGGTCTATCGCGCGGTGCAGCCCAAGCTGAGGCGCACCGTGGCGCTCAAGATCCTCAAGCGGGAGTTGGCGGAACAGGGGGAGTTTCAGGCGCGGTTCGAGCGGGAGGCTCGGGCGTTGGCGAGCTTGGACCACCCGAGGATTTTGCGGGTGATCGACTTCGGGGAACGGGACCAGCTGCTGTATCTGGTCACGGACTATGTCGAGGGAGCGGACCTGCGTCGGCTGCTCGAGCTCGGCCAGCTGTCGCCCGAGGAGGCTCTGCGGCTCGTGCCCCAGATTTGTGAGGCGCTGCGGTACGCCCACATGAACGGCGTGGTGCATCGGGACATCAAGCCCGAGAACATCCTCGTCGACATGGATGGCAACGTGCGCATCGCGGACTTTGGCTTGGCCCGGATGGTCCGTGGGGACGGGGCGCCCGAGCTCTTGACCCGAAGCACCCAGGTGCTGGGCACGCCCCACTACATGGCCCCGGAGCAGTGGCGCGCCGACCAGTCCATCGACCATCGGGCCGACATCTTTTCCCTCGGGGTGGTGCTCTATGAGCTACTCACCGGCAAGCTGCCGATTGGTGACTTTACCGCCCCTTCCGAGCATCGAGGGGTGCCGGGCCGCCTCGATGGGGTGGTGCGGCGGGCGCTGGCCCAGGATCCGGACAGGCGCTACCAGCAGGTCCAGGACCTCGAGGCGGCGCTGGGCGATGAGTCTTCGGTGTCGGAGACTCCTGATGCACGCCGGGCTGTGGGGCGCGTGGCGTGGGCAGCCCTGTCAAACTGGCGTCAAGTGCTGCAGGTCCTGATGCCTCTCGGGGGCCTGTGCTTTGCGGCGTTTGGGACCCTGCTGATCGCCGTGTGGCTGTCCCGGTCACTCCAAGGGGACAACCACTGGCGTCAGGATGAGATGATTGTGGTCGGCGCCCTCAACTTGGCGGGCGGGAGCTTTTGTGGCATTGCCGCCAGTTACCTTCTTGTTGGAAGCCCCAAGAAGGTCCTCCACGAGTTGAACGCGCTCGCCGTTTGGGTGGGGCCGATGGTGCTGTTCTCTGGGGTTCTGCTGCGCGAGGTCATCATGGACCGCGGGCTGGAGATTCAGCCCTGGGGGGTCGTCGTGATTGCTGGCGTGTTGTTTTGCCTCGCGGTCGCCTTCCTGTTGTGGCGGGTCCGAACGGCGGGGCGCCGCGCGGGGGGTCCCAAGCCCGAAGCGTCGGGCCGGGCCACCGGCTGAGACGCGGGATCAAGCGGAGGGCCTATGCCCTCGCCTAGCCGCGCCAGGCGGCATACCAAGTCTGGAACTGCTCGAACTGCGTCCGTGCGAACGCGCGCTGGCTTGGGCTCAAGGCGTCGGTGGCGTTGAAGTGCTGCTGGTAGCGGTGGTCGCCGCCGAGCTCGAGCAGGTACTTGTAGTACAACACCAGGTCGGGCCCCTCGTCGAATGTCGACAGCACGGTGAGCGCCCGACCTAGCTCCTGTGCCCGCTCGAGAGCCTTCGCGTCGCCTCCCTGGGCCGCTTGGCAGAGCGCAACGAGATGGAGGACGGGCTCGGGGATCGCGTTGCCGATCCCGGTGATGGCGCCGGTTGCGCCGCAGTTCACGAAGCCATGAACAACTTGTGTGTCGACCCCGACCATGAGGGTGAGGCTGTCGTCGCCGCTCGCAATGTGTTCGGCGGCATAGGTCAGCGACGCGGCGCCACCGAACTCTTTGAAGCCAACGAGGTTGGCGTGCTGTTTGCGCAGGGCGAAGAACAGGTCCGCGCGGGTCTCAAACCCGTAGTAGGGGCTGTTGTAGATCACCGCTGGCAGCCCGGGGGCTGCGGATAGGATGGCCGCGAAGTGCGCCCGTTGTGCGGCGTGGGACGTCCCTCGGGACAGCACCCGTGGGATGACCATGAGCCCTGCGGCGCCGACCTCGGCGGCGTGCCGCGCGTGGGCCACGGCGGTTTGGGTGTTGACGGCTCCTGTTCCCACGATCACTCGAAGGCCTGCGTCCACAAGGCGCCGCACCCCTTCCATGCGCCAGGCGTCGGTGAGCAGGGGCCAGTCGCCCATGGATCCGCAGTAGACCACCGCACTCATGCCGGCCTGGACGAGCTCCTTGCCCTTCTCGACTAAGGCGTCGAAGTCGGGGGTTCGCTCGCCGTTGCTTTCGGTGCAGGGGGTCATCAGCGCGGGCATGCAGCCCGAGAACACGGAGTCACTCATCGTTGGGTCTTGTTGCGGTCAATGTGGGAACGTCGAGGAGACGCTGTTCCGCCCACAATGTCAGATCGCGTCCACGGGATCCAGTGGGCCACGGGACTCCTCAGCGGGGCGCTTGTCCGGAGGGTGTGCTACTGCGAAGCCCGACGGGCGGCGATGTTGCGGATCGCCGCGGCAATCTCCTCAGGGGCGAGCCGCTGCTGGTAGTCCCGCATATCAGCGGCGGCTCGCTCGCCGATGCGCTGGCGCAACTCGGGTTCTGCCACGAGGCGTCGCATCCAGTGAGCGGCATCGGCGACCCGGGGCTCAGCCCAACGGGCGGCTTCGCCAACGACATCCCGACTGTACGTCTCTTGGGTGGCGTTGTGCACGGACACGAGGTCGTGGCCGACGAGGCAGGAGTTGCGCTCGGTCATGAACGCGAGGTTGCCGGACCATCCGGTGGCGATCACGGGCTTGCCGAGGGTCATGGCCTCCATGGGGCAGAGGCCGAGGCCTTCCGCGCGGTGTAGGGAGACCAGGGCGTCGCAGCTCGCAAACAGGCCAAGCAGCTCGGGGTAGCTCAGGACGTCTTCAATCAGCGAGATGTTGGGGTTGCGCTCGGTGAAGGATCGCAGGCGGTCGACATGGTGGGCGAACCGGGCCTCGGCCCTGGAGTTGTTGACCTTGATGATGAGGCGGGCGTTCTGGTGACCTCCAAGGGCCTGTTCGAACGCTTCGATCGCCGCAAACGGATTCTTGCGGTTGATGTCGCTGGCCATCTCAAAGCTTGAGACGAAGGCGACCACGTCCTCGGGGATACCCCAGCGCGCGCGGTCGCCGACGACGCGCTCGGGCACGTCGAGGGGGTGGCCCAGGTCACGCAAGGCGGGCCCAGCCACATCGGCCATGACGGCGTGCTTGACGAACTCGCTGGGCGCGACGATGAGGTCCATGCTTTCGAGGATCGGTAACCACTGCGTCGGCAGGGTGGGCAATTCCCAGAACACCAGGGCCACGTTGATCTTGCCCTCGGCTCGCACGGCGAGCGGCCGCTCTGCCCAGAGGTTGGAGAGTTGGTCTGGGCTGAGGAGGAAGAAGTTGACGGGGTGGGGG
>JBGCER010000016.1:0-7632 GCA_045106515.1 Myxococcota bacterium | reverse complement strand
CTACGACGTCACAGAGATCTGTCCTACCGGCAAGGGCGCGGTGATCGCCTGTGACTGCACGGGGTGCATCGAAGACTGATGGATGCCGTGGCGGCGGTCGGGCCTACTATTTTGTTGTTGTGTTGTGTTGTCGCGTCGCCACGCTGAGCCAAAGAGCCGGGACCTGAGGGTTTCGGTCCCGGCTTGAGGTTTAGCGAGTACTGGAGGGGAAGCCGATGCCATCGCATGAGCCGCCATCCTGCGCGCTCACGTATAATCCGCTGCAAAGCGGAATTACGATGCCTGCGTAGCCGGCCATCCTACACTTCTGATTGCTCTGGGGCACCGGGGGGACGTTGGAGTGCGCTGCGCTCGTGCTGATCCCGCAGCACCCGTTGACGATCGTGTCACGGTCGGAGTCCCCGTCGTTGGTCGAGTCGTTCGTGAACCAGATATCGGACGTGGCCCGATAGCTCGCTCGCACGGCCGGCCCGAAGTTGAGGTCTCGATGGGCCGATGCGGTGACTCGGGCTGTCACGAGGTCCAAGGTGGCGTCTGCACGAGCGCGAAAGGTGTCGCCTCCACAGGTGCCCATGTCCGTCTTTGCCAGCGGATCTGTGCTGTACATGCGCTCATCCGTGGCGTTGGCCAATACGGCCTCCGCCTCGTCGAGCCAGGCCGCGTGCTCCTCATTGCGCACGTGCTCCCGCTCCCAGGCCAAGCCCTCGGCTCCGAAGGCCACGATCGAGGTCTCGCCGCTGTCGGAGGTCTGCTCGTAGACCCCGGGGGCGATGGACTCCCAAGAGCCCTGACCGCTGGCCAAAAAGGCCTCCTCAGAAAACGACGTCAGCTCGACGCCGGACCGGGCGATACCGTCGGCATCTGGGGCAGCACCGCACGCACTTATCGCCATGCTTAGTACGAGTATTTGTATGGTTTTCATTACTCTCTCCCGTTGTTGTATCCATGAAGTTGGGCACGCCTTGGGGTACGGGAGAGGGCGGTCGATGGATCAGTTAGAGCAACATCGCCCGAACCCGTCGATTCTTCACCCGGCCGCTCTGAAGGTGACGCAGAGCCGCCTCGCTGTGCGCCCGGTCGATGGCCACGGCGCAGGTGCGGGTGGTCAGCTCGATCTTGCCGATGGCGCCGGGCGGTAGGCCGGCGTCTTTGATGAGCGCGCCCAGAACATCGCCTTTGCGTAGCTTGTCCCGCTTGCCAGACAGCAACACGAGCGTCTGAAATGCTGGTTTCAGACCCAAAAGTGTCGACGTCTGTTCCGGTGTGGGCTCCGCGTCGAGCGGACTGCCGAGGTAGTCTTCGAGCGTCTGCAAACGCCTGTTTTCGCTGGGCCCAACCACCACGCTGATGGCCAGGCCATCGGCTCCGGCACGACCGGTACGACCCACGCGGTGAAGGTGGGCGACGGGGTCGGGGGAGAGCTCGCTGACGATGACCAAAGGCAGGCCAGGCAGGTCCAGTCCTCGGGCCGCAACGTCGGTCGCCACCAGCAGGCGCACGCTGCCATTGCTGAACTGCAACCAGGCGTCGTCGCGGTCCCGTTGTTCGAGTCCGCCGTGCAAGACCATGGCTGGGGCACCGGCATTGCGCAGGGCTGCGCCCATCGCCTCGCAGTCTGAACGCGTCTCGCAGAAGATGAGCGCTGCGCTGGGGGAGTAGGTGGCCAGAAGGTCGATGACGCGCTCTCGTCGCTGGCCGGGTTCACACCGCAGCACCCGCTGGGTGACCTCGTTGGGGGCTGGCTCATCGCCGACGCTGATCGACACGGGGTCCCGCTGGATCTGGGCGCTCAGGTCCTGGATTCCAGGGGGGAAGGTGGCGGAGAACAACAGCGTTTGGCGGGTAGCAGGAGCGTGCTCGATGGTGGCCTGAACCTCGTCGATGAAGCCCATATCTAGCATTCGGTCGGCCTCATCGAGCACCAGATGCGTGAGCCGATCGAGCACGAGCGTGCCTCTGCGCAGGTGGTCGTGCACCCGACCCGGCGTGCCTACCACCACTTGTGCACCTTGCTCCAGCGCATATTGTTGGTCGGCAAAGCGGGCTCCGCCGCAGACGGTGGCGACGCGGGTGTTGGGGATTCGACGTGCCAGCTGACGCACGTCCTCGGACACCTGCTCGGCCAGCTCGCGGGTGGGGGCCAGAATCAGGGCTTGGGCGCCTCGGTGAGAGGCATCGAGGGCGTTGAGAACGGCCAAGGCGAAGGCCGCCGTCTTGCCGCTTCCGGTCTGGGCCTGACCCACCAGGTCTCGCCCGGCCAGCGCAGGGGGCAGGGCCGCTGCTTGAATGGGTCGAAGGTGGACAAAACCCAGATCCGCCACGGCTTTTAGGAGCTCGGGGCGCAGGGGTAAGGACGAGAATTGGGGGTCGGTCATGGGGCTGGGTATCGCCGTGGCGGGGTGATCGCTGTCTGTTCTTGGGGGGACCTGGCAGACTGTGGGTCTACCGAGAAGACGCGGTTGCGACCGAGGATGCCGGACCGCCGTTACGGACGGGTCAAGGGTTGCGAAAGGTGTGGTCAGTACCTCGACCTCAGGTACGTTGACGGTCGGAGGTTCTGAATGAGACTATTCGCAGTGGCTTTGCTGCTTGTTGCCTGCGACCGGGAGGGCTCCGACACACAGGACCCGGCGGCTCCGGAGTTGTTCGAGCTGCACGTTCTGCACGCCGATGAGCAGGCGGCCTCGCTCTCGGCCGGCGTCGATGGACAAGACCTCGGAGATCTCGCCTTCGGAGAGGTCGTGATTGTCGAGGTAATAACTGGATTTCATGAGATCCGAATCGGTGAGCAAACGCTTCAAGTGGCGGTGCAGGATCGGGCGGCGCTCGCCACAGTCCGCACCGGAGGCGATCTGAGCCAGGCGTTTCAACACGAGGCCTGGCAAGCGACCGCAAACGTCTCTGCGTTCCCACAGCCAGACAAGCGCTTGGTCCTTCAAACGTCGATGCTGGACTTGGAGCTTTGGCCAGCGGGCGCCGCCAATGCGATTCGAGAGCCTGGGGGCACCACCGTCTGGTCGGCCGACACCACCGCGGACGGCGCCTCTGATGTGCAGTTCGAGTTCGAGTTTGCGCCCGGATTGCACAGTGTTCATTTGCTGTCTGACTCGGTCGAGTCGCCGACCATGCTCTGGTATGACCTGGACCAGGTCCGGCTCATCGACGCCGTCCCGGCGGAGTAGAGTCGTAGCCACGGTCGGCGGCGCGAGGTGTAGGCTGACAGCCTACACGTCGAAGCCGACCCTGTGAGAGCCGTTGGCGACGCAAACACGCGCCAGGCAGCGCTCGTCAGCGAGCCGCCGGGTCGCCCACACCCAGGTAGAGGTCTTCGAAGAAGGCGTCGACCATGGACGGATCGAACAGGCTTGGGTCCATGGATACGAGGCTTGCAAAGCCGTGAACGGCGCTCCAGACGAGCATCGCGATCCGCTGTTCAGGCACCTTGCGCACCGATCCCTCGGCCTGACAAGCTCGCGCCGCCGCGAGCAGGCGGTCGCGGGGCGAGGTGTAGGCCTGACGCAGGCCCTCGTCGTCGCCCAGCACCTCGAGCAGGTTCGGATGGCTCAACAGCTGGATGCGGGCTGGGTAGGCGATGCCATAGGTGATGTAGCCCACGCCCAAGGCTCGAAAGGCCGGTAGTCCAGTGGAATCGCCCACTTGCTTGGCCTGGGTTTCGTCGAGCTCCACCAAGACGCGGGCCATCATGGCCGCCAGGAGGCCGTTGGAGTTGCCAAACTCGCGGCCCAAGGCCGTGTGGCTCACCTTGGCCGCGCGGGCCACACGGCGAAGCCCGAGGTTGGCGAGGCCCTCGTCGTCCAAGATGCGAAGCGCCTCGGTGAGGGCCACTTCTCGAAGGTTGCCGTGGTGGTACGCGGTTCGGGTCACACGGCCCCGTAACCGATCGCTGAGTGGCGGTTGGCGTGGAAGCGGTGTATGTTTCCGATGGAAACTTTCCAGTGGAAACACGACCGCAGGAGGTCCCATGTGGCCGATCTTGATGCTCCAGGCCGCCATGGCCGGTTCGAACGGGGATGTACCCGAGCGCTTGTACGACGCGGCGCCCTCAGATGGACGGACCCAGTATTTCGAGGCTCTCTTCTCGGGCGACTACGACGCGCTTGATCCGATCATCGACGTCTTGCAGCGGGAGTCTGCCGACGGTGACACCACCAGCACGGCCGTCTTGGGCTTCGCCCACGGCTGGCGCCTGAGCGAGTTCTCTCGTGCGCCAGACCCCAGCGTGGTCCAGCACGCTCAAAAGGCGGTGGATACCTTTGAAATTGCGATCCGTGCCTCGCCGCACGACTCTCGACTTCTAGGCTTTCAAGGCGCCTTTCGACAGGCGGTGGGTAGCATCGAAGGTCGGGCCTCCGATCAACGAAAGGGGTGGTTCGAGACCAAGCGCTCCACGCGGCGTTGGCCGGAGTGGGGGGCGTTTACCCAAGCCTATGGGTTGGTGTCCCTCGACCCGAGCCATCGCCTGTACCCCAAGGCCATCGAGCTCATGTGGCTCACCCTCGACGAGTGCTCCGACACCACCGTGCCTCGCCAGGACTTGGATTGGCTCGCCCACAGCGCGGTCCACCCCTCCGTCGACGAGTGGGACACCCGCGCCTGCTTGAACACCGATGTGGTGGAGCACAACCTAGAAGGGTTCTTCCTTGTTTTTGGAGACCTCTACGCCAAGGCCGGAGACGTCGACAAGGCCAAGATGATGTACGACAATGCCCTGGGGATCGACCCCGACGCGACCTGGCCATTCCGATTCGTCGCCCAAGAGAGGCTCGACGCCCTGTCCTCGCTTCCTGCCCGGTTCGCGAACCAACCGGCGCAGGTTCCCTCGGCCGATCCGACGCAGAACCTGGTCTTCAATGGGCCGATCAGCTGCGCGGTCTGCCACCAGCGGTCCAGCCCATGAGCCCCAGGGTGCTGCTGTGTGGCCTGTTGTGGGCGGGGTGCGCGTCCAAGACCCACATGACGCAGGTGGGCGATGTGCGGGTGACCACCTTGCGCCGGGACTTTGCTAATACCCACGTGGTGCAGACCCCCGACGGGGATGTGCTGGTCGACCCAGGCAGCGAAGAGCACGCCGCGGAGATGGACGCCGAACTCAAGCGATTGGGGGTCGATCCCACGTCGTTCGTGGCCATCATCTCCACCCATGGTCATAGCGACCACGCGGGCGCGGCGAGCTGGTTCCACAAGCAGTACGGCACGCCCATTGTGGCGGGGGCAGGGGATGCGCCGCTCTGGAGCGCCGGACGGAATGATCGGCTGTGCCCCACCAATCGCCGGGCTGCGCGAATCGCCAGGGAGCACCAAGATAAAACCTACTCGCCCTTCGAGCCCCAGGTCCAGATTGACCGTCCACAATCGGCGTCGGAATTGGGGCTGCCGGTGGGGGCCGAACAGGTGCCGGGCCACACCCCCGGAAGCCTGGTCGTTCACACGGGCAACGCCGTCTTTCTCGGCGACTTGGTGCGTGGCTCGATCGTCGGGCGCAAGGCTCGGACGCACTTCTTCATGTGCGACCTCGACGATAATATTAGCGATGTTCGAGCACTTCTAGACCGCTACCCGGGCCCCGACACCGTCTTCTTTGTCGGGCACTTTGGTCCCGTTGAGGCGGAGCAGGTGCGGGCGTGGTTGCAGGGCCAGGACGAGCGTTGAAGCGGGCGTGGCCGTGCCGGCCCACTCTCGTCGTTCGGCATAGGTCCTTGTCATGACGCTTGTTCTGATGCCGGGCATGGATGGCACGGGCCGCCTCTTCGAGGGCCTGATTCAGGAGCTGGATCCCTCTCTTTCATCTGTGGTGATCCGATATCCGACCGATCAGGAGTGCGCCTATGGGCCGCTCGCCGATCTTGTGCGTGAGCGCCTTCCCTCTGGCCCCTTTGTGCTCTTTGGAGAGTCTTTTTCGGGGCCTTTGGCCATTCGGTTGGCGGCCGAAAACCCGCCGGGTCTTCAAGGCGTGATCCTGTGTGCCTCCTTCGCCGCGTCGCCCGTTCCCGGCCCGGTCGTGGCGTTGGGCCAGACCCTGATGCGGCTCGGCCCACGTCCGCCTGGTGTGGTGCTTCGGGCGCTGCTCACCGGTCGAGACGCGAAGGCCGAGCTGGTGAACGAGCTAGGCGATGCCATTGGGGCTGTGCAGCCCCGCGTGATGGCGGCGAGGTTGCGGGAGATCGGCGCCGTCGACGTGGGACCCGAGCTGGCCCAGGTCCGCGTGCCCATGCTGTACATCCGGGCCACCCAGGATCGGGTGGTGGGGAAGGCGGCCATGGCGCAGGTGATGGCGGCCCGTCCGGATGTTTCGATTGTCGAGCTGGAGGGACCCCATTTGGTGGCACAGGTTCAGCCCGCGGCGGTGGCCGAAGCGGTGCTGGGGTTTTGTGGGGGTTGGGGGCGGGAACGTGGCAAGACCCCGTTCAGTCCTGATACCGCAGCACATCGCCAGGTTGACAATCCAGTGCCCGACAAATAGCTTCCAACGTCGAAAATCGAACAGCCTTTGCGCGTCCGGTCTTGAGCTTCGACAAGTTTTGTGGCGTGATGCCCACTTGCTCTGCCAGGTCGATCAGCCGTACCTTGCGCTGCGCCATAACCACGTCCAAATCAACAATAATCGGCATGGCTAGACCACCTCTTCGAGTTCTTCGCGCTGCTTGGTCGCCTCCATGAAGGTCCAGCCAACCAGGGTGATGAGCAGGCCGGCGAAGATGAGGTTGATTTGGATGGAGGCGGAGGGAAACCCGGCTTCGCTCATCCCGGTCGGAAGGATGGTGTAGCAGCCGACCCCAATGCCGAGCGTGCGGATTCGCGCTGCGCTCGCCTCGGTGAACACGTGGCCGCTCGCCCACAACTCCATGAGCCTCCGAAACACCTGGGCGATCGCGAAGAGATAGATTCCATGGCCCAAAATCAGTGCTGCGGCGAAGACGAGGGGTAACCAAGACATCGAGCCTGGATCAGCGGTTGTTAGGCTGGCGTACTGGAAGTCCCCGATGGACAAGTTGCTGACCCACGAGGCGTCGATCCACCCCAACAAGTAGGCACCGGCGTGGCCGACGGGGAACAAGCCAAGAATGACGCCGAGCCCAAGAGCAATCTGGGAAAGCAGGGCTACAACGGAAAAAAGTCGAGCGCGTTTCTGAATTCGGGTCAAGGGACCTCCCTCGACTAGGATACCAGTCGATCACTCGAAAGGCAATCACTTGTTATTGATAAACGATAACTTTTGAGCCGCAGCGGCGGTCTCGTCGGCCCGCGGGCCCCCAATACGTGTCCGTCACGCCCGCTGACCGATCCCGCGCAGCGGCGCCATGGTGTAGCCCTCGAATGGGAGCTTGAAGCCTATATCTACGGCTACGCCAACCAGGCCGGCCCCGTTGAGCGCGTGGGCGATCTGGTCTCGGGACAGGCCGAACGGCTCGTCTTGTGTGGGGTCGAGCTCCCAGTCCCACTGCACCAGCAGGCCGCCAGGCGTGAGCATGTTTGCCAGGCGGATCGCAGTGCCTGGGTAGTCGTCCAGAAAGGCGCAGACTGAGGATCAGGTGATCACGTCAAACGCGCCGAGGCGGCCGTCTGCGGCTAGCGCTTCGAGCGCGCCAGCCTCGGCCCGCACATTGGCGAGCC
>JBGCER010000015.1:0-6728 GCA_045106515.1 Myxococcota bacterium | reverse complement strand
AGCATCGCTCAGGTCCACGAAGCCACCCTCATCGGCGGAGAAAAGGTCGCGGTCAAGGTCCAGCGCAGCGACATCGCCCAGAAGATCCGCAGCGATATGCACATTTTGTATACGCTGGCGAGCCTAGCGCAGAAACGTCTTCGATTGCCCGGAATGAAGACGCCCACAGATATCGTTCGCGAGTTCGACGCGGCCATCACCTCGGAGCTCGACTTCACCCAAGAGGCCCGGGCCGCAGAGCGGATGCATCGAAATTTTCGGGACCGGCCCGACATTATCGTGCCCAAACCCCACCCACAGTGGTGCACTAGAAAGCTCTTGCTCATGGACCTCATCGAAGGCAAGCCGCTCAAGCACTACCTGGGGCAAGACAAGACCACGCCCCAGAGCCGGGCCATGGCCCACTCGCTCATGGACTGCGCCTATGAGCAGATCTTCGTCCATGGCTTCTTCCACGGCGACCCCCACCCAGGCAATGTCTTCGTCACCGACGAAGGCCAAATCGCCCTGCTCGACTTCGGCCTGACCGGCACCCTCACCGGCCAGATGCAAGACACGATCATCGCCGCCTTCACCGCCATGGTGTTCCGCGACGCCGAGACCCTGGCCATGACCGTCTACCGAGCCGGCGCCACCAGCGATCGGGTGGATCTCAAGGCCTTCCGGGGCGAGATAGAGCGCCTGATGGACCGGTACTACGGCATGTCCCTCGAAGAGCTGTCGCAAGATCCCTCCACATTGATGGAGGTCATTCAGGTGGCCAGCCGTTTCCACATCGACTTGCCTCCGGAATTCGCGGTGTTGTCCCGCACCTTTGGCATGGTGGAGGGCATCTTGCGCGGGCTGCTGCCCGGCGTCGACATCATCGAAGAGGTCAAGCCGTATGCCCAGCGCTTGGTGGCCAGCCGACTCGCCCCGGAGCGCGTGGCGGTCGACGTGGCGCGCGGGGTGGTGCAACTCCAAGGTCACTTCAAGGAGTTTCCCACCCAGCTCAACCAGCTCATGCTGGACCTTGAGGGCGGAAATCTCAAGATAAACGTCGAGAATTCGCAGACCAAGGGGGTTGAAGACGCCATCCGAATGGCAGGCCTGCGCATCGCGCTCGGTCTGTTCGCGTCCACCACCACCCTCGGCGCCCTGCTCTTCTTGGCCGCGTGGTCCCCCACCCCGTTCGGCGTGCCGCTGTTCGGAATGCTCGGGCTCGTCATCGCCATCGGTGGCGCCATGCTCTTTGGCGCGCTGGGCATTCACGTCTTTTTCGCCCGGTTCATCAGCCTCAGCTTCTGGCGCGGCGTCGTCGCGGGCTTCTTCCGGTTCTTCAGCTTCCGCGGCCGCAGAGAGCGCCGACGAAAGCGCAGGGAAGAGCGCCGCCAGCAGCGAGAGAGGCGCTAGAAGCTGGCCCGCTCAGCGGAGCCCAGCCGGGACTAGTCCCGCTCCACCACCACCGGACTGCGCTGGAGCACAAACCGCTGCCCATCGGACCACTCCTCTTGGGAAAAGTCACCCGCGGTCCAAAACATGACGTTGCGCCCTCCAAAGTTCTCGCACTCTTCGGCTGTCACCTGACCATCACCGTCAGCGTCTCGCTCCGCCGCCTCGCAGGCCGGGGTGTCGTCCAGGAAGTCGTGAGACGTGCCCTCGGCCTCCGTCGTGTGAAATAGGCCGAGCTGATGTCCGATCTCATGAGCCGCCGTCTCCCCGAATAACCCAGGCAGAAAGGCTACAAAGTCTTCATCGAGGTGGGCGTCAACCGAGAGCACAACCGCCGAGGAGGCGGTCTCTTGCAGGCCCACCGGTCCAGGGATCCCCGCCGCAAACCCCAAGGTGCCATCGCCTTCGGTGAAGTCCTGCACCACCAGCAGGTACATCGCCTCGGGCGAGCCTCCAAGGTCGAAGGCCCGCAGCGCGTCGAGCGCGTCTCCTTCCTGGGCCACAAAGGGCTCGCCGTCCCACGGCACCTCAACCACGTTGATGGTTCGAAGCCCAATTCCGGCGTCACCGAGGACCTCCTCCATACGCTGCACCCCCGCCATGAGGTCCGAGTCGTCCACGTTCGTGCCTGCGAGCTTTCCCACCACCACATCGATGGCGTCGCCCTCTTCGGCGCGCCGGCTCGCGAACGCCACCTCCGCGACTTCGCCATCGACGTTCGCCTCAGTCACGCCGACGATCGTCATACAGCCCCCCGTTGGCTCGTCGCCAGGCCTCATGGGCCGCACCCACGCACTCACGGGGTTGTACCCGTGGTACCACGGTTCCGAGTAAAAGCTCTCGGTACCGTCTACTTCGCTGATGTCCAACAAGACCTCGCCATCGAGCGCGGCGTAGCCGATGGCGGTTTTGTCCGAGCCGTTGTCGACGGCGACGGAAAGGCCAACAATATCGTCTGGCACGCGAACGTAGACCGGATCAGCGCTGGAAAACTTGCAGCGCCGATTCCACGTCCATTGCACCTGGGCTCGATCCACCGAAAACCCATTATCAACGCCAATCATTGGCGCATCATCGGGACACGGCGGAGGCGGCTCGATGCAGTCCGTGGGACGCCCCCCACACGCGACTGCACCCACGACTGCGACCCAAATCTTGCGCATCATCAACTCCGGAGCCGAAGGATACCGGATGCAATCGATGCGGCAGGGTGACCGCGCTTCAGTGTGGTAGGTTCCGGACCGAAAGGTGCGTGGAGCAGGGGCCCCTTCCCGCTCACTGGACCGCCTGGATCCTGGAGACACGGTGTCTAACGGCAAGCTGGAGTACTCCCGCGGAGACGTGCTCGACTCGAAGTACGAAGTCACCGACCGCCTCGACGAGACGGCGATCGGCGTGACCTACCGCGTGAAGCACATCAAGAGCGGAAAATTCGTTCGCCTGACGGTGCTTCGGAGCGAAATCACGGAGCAGACCACCCCCGAGGCCCTCACCGAGGCGTTTCACAAGGGCAAGGACCTGCGTAACCCCCACCTCGTGAGGCTCGGAGAGCTCGGTAACAACGCCGGCGCTCGCTACTTCACCTGGGAAGATTTCGAGTCTAAGAACCTGCGTGAACTCATGCAGGAGTACAAGGTCTCCGGCCGAAACTTCGGCCTAAAAGATGCCGCCCAAGTGGTTAATCAGGTTCTCGAAGCTCTGACCACCCTGCACGGCGAGGGCGTCTTCTTCCGGGCCCTGCGCCCCGAGCACATCCTGGTCAACGTTCGTTACGCGGGCCCGCGTCAGCAGAACTTCGTGGCCCACGTCAAGCTCTTCGGCGCCTGCCTCTGGGACTTGGTGCCCACGGGAGCCCTGGTCGAAGACGAATATGCGCGCGGCGAAGCCCAATATCTAGCTCCAGAACTCAAGAGCTTCGAACCCGTCGCCACCATGCGCTCGGACATCTACTCCTCGGGGGTGGTGTTCTACGAGATGCTCTCAGGCACCGCCCCGGTCGGTACCTTCATGCCGCTCACCCAACAGCGCCCCGAGCTTCCAAAGCTCGTCGACGACGTGGTGGAGCTGGCCATGGCTCACCCCCCCGATGATCGCTACCGGAGCGCCCGCGACCTCTCCAGCGGCATCCAGAGAGTCTTCGAAGCGGCAGCCACCGAGCCCACCGAAGAGGCGCGCACCGGGCCCCTGGTCTTGGCCATCGCCGCCATCGGCGCCCTCTTGGTCGTGGCCGTCGCAGTGGGCGTCTACGCCATCGTCAACCAAGACTCCGCCAAGTCAGACCAGGTCGACGACCAGCGGATCCGCATGGAGCTGCGCGAGGCCCACTCCAACCCCACCGATGCGGAGCGTTCTGCCATGCAGAGCCGGCATCCCAAGGGCATGATCTACGTGCCGGGCGGCCCCTACCTGTCCGGCCGACTCAATGTCGATCCCTTCAGCAACAAGGGCGCCGAGCCTCTGCACGAGCGGGTGGAGCTCAAGGGCTTCATGATCGACGCCTTCGAGCATCCCAACGCCCTGCACGGCACACCCAAGTCCAAGGTCACCTGGGACGAGGCGCGCCAGACGTGCGAGTCCCAAGGCAAGCGCCTGTGCTCCGCACAAGAGTGGGAGAAGTCCTGCAAGGGGCCCGGCAACTTCGTGTACTCCTACGGAGACACGTTCGACCCCGAGTTCTGTGGAGACGGTCTGCCCTCGTCCTACACCTCAGGCCAGTTCCCAGAGTGCCGCTCTGGCTATGGCGCCTTCGACCTGTCCGGCGGACTGCGAGAGTGGACCGCCAGCGCCCCAGATGCCGACAAGAACCGTCGTGTCGTCAAGGGCGGGGCCCTGTCCAGCGCCGAGAAGGGCTCCCGGTGCGCATTCAGCACGGACGAAAGCAGTGGATACACCCACTCTACCTTGTCTTTCCGCTGCTGTCGTGATGCCGACGCACCTCCCATTGAGGCCGCGCCGCCCGCTCCGGCAGAGGACGCCGCACCCGAAGGCCCCTAATTCTTCGGTTTTTCCCCATACTTTTCGCAGCTCTTGTGCCCACCAGCGCATGGGCTGCTTCTCCGTGGACCGTGCCCAAAGGCGCGGCCTCGGTCTACGCCGGCGCCAGCGTCGCCACGTTCGATGTCGGCATGTCCGGTGCGGATCGGGACCGACAGCTCCAGCTCTACGCCGTGGGTTGGGCGGGCTACGGCCTCTCGGATCGAACCCAGCTCGACCTGTCCACGGGCATCGCCCATCACCGGGTGTTGGAAAATCCGCTCCTGGGCCCCTGCCCATCGACCGACGACTACTGCCAAGCCACCACCGGCCTCTCCCAGATCCAGGTCGGGCTGACCCGCAGGCTCACCGGCGGCAACCTGCCCACCGCCATCCGCATAGGGCTCTCGGGCGACCCGTGGAATCGAGGCCAGCGGGGGCGCTGGACCAACATCGGCCAAGGGGTGGTGGCGGGCAGCCTCGACGGCACCGTGCAGATGGAGCGGTCCCTGGGCAAGGGTCAACTCACCGCCGCGCTGTCCGGGGGGGGCCTGGCTCCCCTGCCCCGCAGAGCCTCCATTGGCACCGAACAACGCTGGGTTATCGCCCCGACCGCCCGAGCGAGCCTCGAGTCCGCCTACACCTCGGGACCCGTTCGCCTCGGTGTGACGCTCTTCGCCCATCAACGGCTGTGGGGGCTGCCCTTTGGCGCCGAGTGGGTCCAGTCGTGGCGGCCGTCTCAAGACCGCTGGGCCGTCACCCGTTGGGGTGAGGTTCGACCGGAACTCAAGCTGTCCATCGAGCCCGCAGACGGGTGGGGCATCCACGTCTCGGCGAGCCGTCCCGTGTGGGTCCAGGCGGGCCCGACCAACCTTTGGAACGCAAACCTCGGCGTTCATCGATACGTTCAGGGGCCCAGCGACTAGGCTGACCGCTATTCGCAGTCCGCTTCCGTCACCGGTCCGGGGGTCACGACGCTCACGACTTGGGTCACGCCGTCGTTGGACGAATTGCCATTGTCGTCTTGCACGATGACGCCGAACTCCGTCTCGGTATTGAAGGCGGGGCTGGTCGTGCCTCCGCCGGCGATGCCGATGTTCATCCCGATGCCCGGCAAGGACGGAACCTTGCAGTCATCGCCATCGACCGCGCTCTTGGTCTGCAGCTTGATGCCCTCTTGAAGCACCCGTCCGTCGATGACCCCGTCGAACCAGACCTCCATCTCGTAGAAGGTCAGGTCTCCGTCCACGTCTTCGACGTCCCGCGCTTCGATACGGACCGTGGGTAAGCACCGAATACCCTCGCTGGTCTCGTAGAGTTGGGGCTCCGCCGCAGACGCCTGCAACGTGAATGTGGGCGCGCCATCATTGGAGCACTCGCCGCGCCCAATGGGATCGGGGGGATCGCCGGTTCCGTCGTCCGCTCCGTCGCCCGCTCCGTTACAGCCGGCGAGAATCATGCCCATGACGAGCCACACCCGTGCCATCGTTCCTCCAGCGACCGTGCCCGGCCGATCTCCACTCTAACCCCCCCATGGAGCCCCTGTCTTGAAGTGGTCCCCTAATGGTGTATACAGCGCCGCCAAAGGCCAACTCGGCAGCATCCGCCAGATCTACCTAAAGTCGAATCGCATCCATGCAAGGCGGGATTTCGACCAGTTCGACGAACACGTCGTGCTTCTGCATGGCTTCTTCCAGACTCGGCAGATCTTCTTGGTGATGGAGGAGCGACTGCGCCAAGATGGCTACGGCTGCATGAGCTTCGACTTGGGCGGGCTGTTCGGTCGGTACAACGCCCGGCCTGTCGATGACCTGGCGAAGCTGGTCGCAGAGAAGGTGGACCGGGTCATGCAGCGACACCCTGTTCAGGCCGTACACATTGTGGGCCACAGCAAAGGCGGCCTGGTGGCCCGCAGGTGGGTGCAGCACTTCGGCGGCTTGGCTCGGGTCAAGTCGGTCACCACCCTCGGCACCCCTCACCACGGCACCCCCACCGCGTTGGCCGGCTATGCGCTTGGCTTGGGCGCCTTGAGCCGAAACCCCAGGGAGTTACTGCCTCGTAGCCCAGTGATTCAAGCGCTAGCGCGCGACACCTTCCCCTCTCATATCCCGCTGGCGAGCCTCTACAGCAAGAGCGACGCCGTGTGCCCGTGGTGGTGCAGCGTGCTGCGACCTCGCCCCGGTGAAGAGGCCATGGAAAACGTGGAGCTCACCGGACTCGGCCACAGCGAGCTGTGCTGGGACCCACAAGTCTACAACCTCGTGCGGGAGCGCCTCGACGCAGCGAGTGTGCTGTGGAGGGAGCGAAACGAGGCCCAGTGAGCT
>JBGCER010000014.1:0-6777 GCA_045106515.1 Myxococcota bacterium | reverse complement strand
GCCGTCGCCATCGAAGGCGAGGAGATGGTGCAGAACGCCGTATTTCAAGCGGGAAGTTCCCTGGAACGTCCTGGCTTCTCGCTGGTTGAGGCCGAAGGCGACACGCTGACCCAGCTCTCGCCCGTACTGCGCGCGGCCCTGTCTGAAGGCATGGTCCGCATCACCGAGGGACGTTCGGTTCGAAAAGGGCGTGGAACGTACTTCTTGCAGGATGGAACCCAGGTCGATGGAGAGGTGCTCTTCATTGGCAATGTGGCCAGCTATGGGTTGTCCAACGCGGGTATTGGCGCGCTCAAGCCGGTGGGCAAGGACCGACTTCAGCTCTGGCGCGATGGTGGCACGGATACGGCCACGGCCCTCGCCGCGGGCGCGGTGCCCGGCTCGGGGGGCATCTTCCTCTACGAGGCGGCCAGCAAGGCGATCACCGAGGCGCCCGAGAAGACCTGGGCCGGATACGTGGACGCGGGTGGTCCGGCGGGGTTGGTCATTATTGGCCTCGGCTTCCTGGCCGTCATTCTGGTTGTGGTTCGAGCGGTGAGTCTGTCGGTCTTGGCCGGAAGTGGCACGGGCTTCGTGCACGCGGTGGCGGGCAAGTTGCGCTCGGGCGAGCAGGCGGCTGCGGTTGCGCTGGCGAAGACAGGCAAAGGCGCCATCGGGCGCGTCACCGAGGCGATCGCGAGCAACTTTAGCCGCCCCCGAGACGAACTCGAAGATGTGGTTGGAGAGGCCATCCTTGGGGAGCAACCCCGTGTTGATCGGCTATCAACCGCCATTCTGGTCATTGCGGCCGTGGCCCCGCTTCTCGGCCTACTCGGCACCGTCACGGGCATGATCGCCACCTTCGACATCATCACCGAGTTTGGAACCGGCGATCCCCGTCGGCTCTCCGGAGGCATCTCCGAGGCCCTCGTGACCACCCAGCTAGGGCTGATCGTGGCGATTCCGGCCTTGCTCGTGGGGAATGTGCTCTCCGCATGGGGCAATAGTGTGATGGGGCGCATTGAGCGGGCGGCGCTGCACTTGCTGAACGTCGAGCGCGTTGTTCAACCCACTCCCGACGAGAGTGGGGAGCCGGTGCCCCAGCTTCGTGAAGTGGCGCAGCTCCATGGTTGAGTTTGTGCTGGACACGGCCGTTGACCTCTGGCGTCAGGGCGGCTTCGTCATGTGGTTCTTGGTCCCGGTGACCTTGCTCATGTGGTTCGGCCTGGGCATTCGGCTGTACACGCTGCGCCGAGGCGCGCCCATCGTGGGGTCGAGGACCTCCCTCGATGACTGGATCCGTCAAGCGCGTGGTGGAACGCTCCGGGATACCTGGGGTTTGGTCGACGAGGCTGTACGCAAGGCCGTGCAGCGCAAAGTCGAGAACATCGACCCTGTGGCTTTGAAGCCTCAGCTGGAAGAGGCGCTGCTCCCGCTGCGTGACACCGCGAATAGCTGGGCCAGCATCGTCAAAGGCTCGGCCATTGTGGCCCCGCTAGCGGGCCTGCTCGGCACCGTCACCGGCATGATCTCTACGTTCGACGCGCTGGGCAGCGGCATGATGTACACCGCCGGCGGTGGTGGCATTGGCGCTGGAATCTCCGAGGCGCTGGTGTCCACGCAGACCGGCTTGGTCGTGGCGGTGCCGGGCATCCTCATCGGCGCTCTGCTCGCCCGCAAACAGCGGGCCATCGAAGACGAGATGGACTTGCTCATCCAGCGGCTCTGCGCCGAGGGAGGTGCTCTATGAAATGGCGCTCGCGTGGCCGAAAAGATGCCTCTGATATGGATATTTCGCCGCTCATCGACGTGGTGTTCATCCTGCTGATCTTCTTTATGGTGACCACGACGTTCACCAAGGACATGCAGCTGGAGCTGGAGCGGCCTGGTGCGTCTTCGGGCTCCACCGCGAGCACGAAAGCCTTGCGCGTGTTCATCGACCGAGTGGGTGGGGTGTACATCGACGATGCCCCGGTCAAGTCCTGGATGCTCCAGAGCCGCGTGCGCGAGTATCTGCGAGATGCCAGCGAGGGCACGGTATTGGTGGTTGCGGACCGACTCGTCGTGACCGAACGCCTCGTGGAAGTCGTGGACCAATGCCGACTGGGGGGCGCCTCGGATGTGGGCGTCGTCACCGATGCGGAGGGCTAGGTGAGCGCTTGGCTCCGTCATCCTGCAGCCCGTGTGATCGTCGCCTGTGTGGTGATGGCCCTCGGCTTTGCGGGCTCAGCGGGCCTGTTGGTGCTGTTTCACAGCGCCTTTTTCGACAGCGAAGAGACCGAGACGGTGACGGCGGTCAACTTCGACGCCCCTCCTCCCAAGAAGAAGCCGCCTGCGAAGAAGAAGCCCAAGCCCAAGCCCAAGCCCAAGCCTCGTCCCACGGCCGCCCCTCCGCCCCCCTCCCTAGGCAGCGCGTTGGCGGGCATGTCCTTCGGACTACCACAGTTCCAAGGTGATCTATTGGGTGATGCTTCCGATGGTATGCTCGGAGATCGCAGCGACGCCATCATGTCGGAAGACTCGGTGGATGAGGCCCCTCGGCCCACCAAGCGCGCCGGCGCGGTCTACCCGACCCGAGCGCGGCAGGACAACGTCGAAGGATTCGTCACCTTCTCCCTACTGGTCAAGGCCGATGGCGCCGTGAGCGACATTCGGATCTTGGACGCCGACCCGCCCGGTGTATTTGACCAAGTCGCGATGGAGGCCATTCGACAGTGGGCCTTTGAGCCGGCCTACTACGAAGGCGCACCGGTGTCCGTTCGCATCCGTCAGACCTTCCGCTTCAACCTGGACTGACCATGCGCTCACTCCTTCCGCTCCTGGTGCTCGTGTTCGCTGCACCGCTTGCCGACGCGGCTCCAAAGAAGGCGGCGGTGGCCGATGAAGACGTGGACCATGTGGTCGTGGCAGCGGTGCTGATCGGCGATGGCCACTTCGATCGGGCGCTGCGCGTGCTCGATGATGTGGACCTAGACGCGCAAGACGAAGGCTACGACACGGCTCGCTACTGGCGATTGCGCGGGCTGTGCCATGTGCAGCTCGGGGCCACAGCGGACGCCGTGACGGACTTCCGAAACGCCATCGCCGCGGGTGAGCAGAGCGCAGAAGTGTGGCTGCGTTTGGCTCAGGCGCAGATCACGCTCGGCGACCACGCAGAGGCGTTGGCGACGCTGGAGCAGGCCGGGCCGGCGGCCTTCGAGCGGTCGGCGGCGTTCATGATCAAAGCACGCGCCCTCAATGCCCTTGAGCGCTACCCAGATGCGTGGACCGTGCTCCGGGATGGACGCGCGCGCTTTCCCGATGAGATCGGCTTCGATCGGGAGCTTTTGTACTTACTGATCAACCTTGAACTCTATCGCGAGGCCCGCGAGGCCGGTGAGCGCTACCTCGCCCGGGTTGAGGACGATCCCACCGCTTGGCTCGCCGTCGGCGAAGCGATGCGTCGAAGCGGCAATTTGCAGGAAGCGTCGACCGTGCTGGAAGGCGCCCGGGTTCGCTTCCCCGCCGAAGCCGACGCCTATACACTTCTTGCTAAAACCTACGTAGATCGCGGTATGCATGGGGCCTGTGGCAGTGTGCTGCAACAGGCCGCCGAGCTCGATCCGGTCTTCGCGGCGGCGGCCGCAGATTGCTTCCGTGACAGTGGGCAGATCGAGCGGGCCTTCTACATGAATACGCAGGTTCCCGACGCCAAGATGAAGGCGACTCAGCGGCTGGACCTGCTGGTGCGTGCGGAGTCCTGGCCCCAAGCGGTGGCCTTGCTGCCGCGGTTGTCTCGGCTCGGCCTCCTCGACGAAGACCCCGTCGCTTATGCCGCTGCCTATGCTCTGTTTCAGCAGGGTGAGTATGTGCGGGCCGAGCTCGCCCTCAAGACCATCGACGACCCCAAGCTGTTTCAAGATGCGGCAGCGCTTCGAAAGGCGATGGCTGATTGCTCGGCGTCGCCAGGGAGTTGCCTATGAGCCGATGGTCTGTCTTGGCGGCGGCCCTGTGCGTGGGCGTCACGCTGTCTGCGGCTGCGGATGACCTGGTGGAGCCGGGCCGGTTGGTCTTGGTGGTGTTTGAGGCGGACTCTGGCGCGCCACGGGCCGACACTCCGGTCTACGCAGACGAGCAACTCCTAGGGCAGACGGACGCTTTCGGACGCGTGCTCGCGGATGTGGAGCCCGGCACCTACCCGCTCAGCATTCAGGTCCGAGGCGAGAGGCTTCCGATCGCAGATGTGCTGTTCGAAGCGGGTTTTACAACTGAAGTATTGGTGTCGCACTACTCCGATGGTCGTCCTCCGGACGCGCTCATCGAGCAGCCGGACGCCGGAGCGGCGAGGGGAGTCGAAGACACCGACGGGCCCGTCGGCACGGTCACTGGGCGGATCGTGTCTGCGGAAGATGGCCGTCCCGTCGCGCGCGCCCGAGTCTTCGTTCGCGGAAGCCGTGCGGATGCGCAGACGGACAGCGATGGCCGCTTCACGGTGGAGATCGCCTCGGGCACGCGAGACCTCTCCGTCATCCATGACCGATACGCCACCCAGGCGGCCAATGGCGTCGTGGTGGTGGCCGGCCAAGAGACCGAAATAATGGTGGAGCTGGTTCCAGCGGGCTTGGCCCTCGATGACTTCACCATCAGCGCGCCTCGGATCGACGGCGGTACAAGCGCCCTATTGGATGAGCGACGTACCTCCAGCTCGGTGGGAGATGTGCTGGGTGCCGAGCAGATGAGCCGGTCTGGCGACTCTTCGGCCGCGTCGGCGTTGACCCGTGTGACGGGCTTGACCTTGGTCGGAGGCCGCTTTGTCTACGTTCGGGGCCTCGGCGAACGCTACTCCTCGGTGCTGCTCAACGGCGCCTCTCTGCCCTCCCCAGAGCCCGAGCGTCGGGTGGTTCCGCTGGACATGTTTCCCGCGGGCATCTTGGAGAGTGTGACGATTCAAAAGACCTTTTCGCCGGACATGCCCGGTGAGTTTGGCGGAGGGTCCATCCAGTTGCGCACCAAGAACATCCCCACTGAGCCGGTGTTCAAGGTCGGCCTGTCCGGCGGCTACAACTCGGTCACCACATTCAAGGAAGGGCTGGACTACGAGGGTGGGCGGATGGACTGGCTGGGGGCGGGTGCGCGGTCTCGTCGGTTGCCCGAGGAGGTTGCGGCGGCGTCCGCGAATAGCCGGATCGCTGCGTCTGGTCGGTTTTGTACGGAAGACTGCCTGACCGGCGACGACCTGGAGCGGTTTGGCGAGCAGCTGGACAACAACTACACGCCGACCGAGCGCGATCTCCCTCCCGATCTCGGCGTGTCTCTGACCGCGGGCACCGGTTCGGAGACCGCCCTGTTTGGTCGTCCGGCGGGCGTCATTTTTGGGGCTTCCTACGCCAATCAGTGGCAGCATCGTGAGTTCACGCGCGGCTACTACACCCTCGGTGATGATGAGCTTGTACTGCAGAACGAGTACGACTTTATCGAGACGGGCAACCAGGTGAACGTGTCGGGGATCTTGGCCGTTGGCGCCAGCCCCGCCGAAGGGCATGAGCTCAAGGCCACCACCTTGGTTTTGAGGCGGACCGGCGACACCACTCGGGTGTTTTCCGGTGAGAACGCAGAACTCGACACCGATATCCGCACATCGCGACTTCGGTATGTGGAGCGTCAGCTCTTGGTGCAGCAGCTGTCCGGTGAGCACGAGCTCGCCGACCGTGGGCCCACGTTCACCTGGCGCTACAGCTTTGCTCGGGCCACGCGGGTCGAGCCCGATCGTAGGCAGCTCCAATACAATTTCGGAGCGGGCTCCGAGACCTTCTTGTTGTCACAGCGGTCCAATGGCAATGCGCGGATCTTCAGCGGCTTGCTCGATCGCAACCATGACCTGGGCGGAGAGCTCCGCGTTCCCTTTGGCCCAGAGATCGGGAAAGATAAGTTCCGGCCAACCATTCGGTTAGGGGGCATGTTCTCCGACAAGGCCCGAAACGTGGACACGCGACGCTATCAGTTTGCCGCCGCCGGAGCCGATGCGAGAGATCCGGACCTGAATGTGAAGAAGGCCGAAGAGATCTTCACGCCAGAAAACATCGGCCCCAACGGGTACGAGTTCGTAGAAAATACGCTTCCCACCGACAATTATAGCGCGACTCACACCATCGCCGCCGGTTATTTGATGGGGGAAGTGCCGCTGGCGCGGTGGATTCGAGCCATGGCTGGGGCGCGGGTGGAACACTCGGACCAATACACGACGACCTTCCCGCTCTTTGCCACCGCCGAGACCACCACCGTCGAGAGCGAGATCGTCACGACCGACGTGCTCCCCGCCGCCACCCTGACCCTCTCTCCCGTCGAAAAAGTCAATATTCGCCTGGGTTATGGCCGCACAGTGTCGCGGCCTGACTTCCGAGAGATGTCTCCGGCGATCTTCGCGGACGTGGCCGGTGGTCGTACGGTCCGCGGAAATCCGGATATTCAGCGTGGAAAGCTCGACAACTACGATTTGCGTTTCGAGTTCTACCCGCAGCCTGGCGAGACCTTTTCGGTGGGCGGCTTCTACAAGCGGTTCTACACCCCCATCGAGACGGTGCTGGTGATCTCTTCGGAGCGGTCCATCACGTGGGAGAACACCGACGGGGCCACGTTGGTGGGGGTCGAGCTGGACGCCCGCAAGAAGCTCGACTTCGTGCACAACGCGCTTCGAGACGTGTACGTGGCCGGCAATGTGGCGCTGATTCAGTCGCGCGTCACCGGTATTGGCGGGGCGGGCACCAATAGCGAGCGCGCCATGCAGGGGCAGTCGCCCTACGTGGTCAATGCGACGTTGGG
>JBGCER010000013.1:0-7763 GCA_045106515.1 Myxococcota bacterium | reverse complement strand
TTGGGATCTCGGGCTGCGCCGGTCCCTCTCCTTCGCTCGGGCCTTTGACGTGTCTCGACACGCCGGCAGGCCCTCGCTCGTCGAGAACCCGGCTCGCTCCGACCTCCCTGCGGTTCGTGCGGAGCGGTCATGAGGGATGGGAGCTAGCCCCACTCTCCGCGCACCTGATCGGCCGGCTCCTCGCACGTTGCGATGGGCCGGCCGCTCTGCATTTGGGGACCGCGGCTCGAACAGGCCTATGTAGAGGCTAGTCCAGCGTCGGCACGGGGTTGGTGGTGTCGATCCACTTGGGCGGCAGCCCTTGCGGGAACCTCGCGTATTGGTAGAGCCGATCCCAAGCGGGGTTGTTCTCGCCGCCCAGAATCACGGTCATCCGCTGGAACGACTCCCGGATCGCGATGCTCGCGGTGGTCGCGATGGCCCACATAGGAATCGTGAGCACCAATAAAAAACCGTGGGTCAGCGTGCTGAAGGCGCCGGCGACGCCCCAACCCGCCAGGTGCCAGGAGCGCGCGTTTTCGGTGCGGATGATCACCATGCGGTCTGCCCACGGGCGGCGCACTCGGCGCAGCCCATGGTCGGTCAGCACATAGATGCTGCTGTCGTCGACGGCCACGAGCTCGCCCTTGGCCCAGGCCCCATTGACCTCCCACACCTTGACGCGGTGACCGCTGACCGGAACCTCTTCGATCCGGTTCACCGTCGTGGAGTGGGACCAGATGTCGGCGTTTCGGTCCAGCGCCCAAGGGCCGCGACACGACGCGGCGAACACCAATGCGGCCAAGACGATGAGTGGTTTCATGGGGTGCCCACCTGGGTTGAATCGCTGGTTGGAGGACGCTCAAGCTCCACTCGGCTCGCCCAGAACAACCGCTCCGCGTCGGGCTCGAGCGCCTTGTAGGGAGCCGCGAGATCTCTCAAGCTGCGTTCGGGGTGGCGGATCAGGCGAGCCAAAGCCATCGGGTTGGAGTCCTGCATCCAAGGCTCGCGCATCCACTCGGTGTAGTAGCCCTGACTGCGCACGAAGAGCTCCCACCCCTGCTCGGTCTTGGGGACGTCGAAGACCAGGTCATAGCGGGTGCCCGGGTTGTTGACCACGAAGCGTTCCGGGTCCAAAAAGCGCTCGAGAACTTGGGTTTGGGGCTCTCCATCGGCGTCTTGTACGGCTGAGATGGGCAAGACGACGGGACGGACAGGCCTGTCTAGGCTCACGCGCCCGATGTGGTCGATGCGCCAGCTGCCGGCGGCGCCGGAGAGCCGTACTTGCACGGGTTCGACAGCGTTGTCGGGCAGGGCAAAGACCTCGACCTCGCGGGCGATGGGTCCGACCTCGCGAAAGGTGCCGATATCGACCCAGCCATCGGGGGTCTGGGCCTGAACGTGGAGCTGCGCGAGCAGTGCGCTGGCGGCGTTGAGGCGTTCGGCGGTGTCGGTGCTCCCATTGGCGACGGCCGCTTGTAGGCGCCCCGCTGACGGGCCCATCCAGTCCAAGGCTTGGTAGAAGACAAAGGTGGTGACCAGTCCCTGCCGAGCCGCCACGACGACGCCGCCCTTGTTTGCGCCGGTGGTTGGCGGGGGCGGCAGCGTGACGACCAGGTTGGCCGGCGCCGCCAGATCCTCGGGGTCGGAGGGCGAAATCCAGCTCGCGTCGTCGACCGCCAACACCGCGTCGAGGCAGGGGCCTGTGTCGCTCTCGCAGGACGTGGGCGGCACGGTCTCGGACCCGGCAAAGTATCGGTCGCCGCTGCGCCAGGCTCGGCCCGACGCGCTGCGGGGGACAGCCAGCACCTCGACCGTGCGGATATGGTGGGTCTCTAGCGCCTCGTTCGTGAGCGAGAGGGTGAGGGGCCCGCCCGTTGTGGCCACGGCCGTAAAGAGGGCGTCGGTGTCGGCGTGTTCCAGCGCCGGAGAGACGGCTGCCGAGAAGCCCTCGGCCTGGAGGGCTACCCCATCGGGGGTCTGGGTGTAGAACGTGGGACATGAGCCAAAGCAGGCCTTGGGGGTGGAGACGCAGATGCCCGTCGCCGCCAGGCTGGCGCCGGTCGCGACGCCCATCAGAGCCACCGACGGGTCATTGACCTTGGCCGGGGTATTGGTCTCGATCAAGGCCACGGCGCTCATCGGCACCCGAACCTCTCCCCGTTTGACGACTGCGCGCTGGTCATCATACAAAATGCCGAATCCGCTGAACACGGCATCGGTCTGGGTCCACTTGGCACCATAGACCGCTACACTGCCATCCACCAGGTGCAACTTGACGAATGGGGCATCAGTCGTGAGCGGCCCAGGCTCCTGGAAGCCCGCCTTCCAGTACCGGAGGGCGCAGCCTTGAGTCAGGGTAGCGGCGAGGGCGAGCAGAAGTAGGGAGCGGTTCATGCCCCTACAATACACTCCGCGCGACGTAAGCGATATTTGCGGGCGTGAAACCGAGCTGCTCGGCGATGTCGCCCATGGGGGCAGATAGACCGAAGTCGTCGATGCCGAAGCTGCGGCCGGTGTCGCCCACGATCCGAGCCCAACCCAGGGTGGTGCCGGCCTCGACCGAGACACGAGGCACGCCCGCGGGCAACATCAGGTCGCGTTGGGCTTGGGGTTGCGCCAAGAAGCGCTCGACGCTGGGCATGGACACGACGCGAGCATGAACGCCTTGGCCCGCCAAGATCTCGGCGGCATCGATGCACAGCTGCACCTCGGAGCCCGTCGCGATGAGCACCACGGTCGGCGTCTGCGCGGGCTCGTGGCGGATGTAGGCGCCGCTGGCGACGGCTCCTGGCGCCGGGGCCTCGCCGATGAGCAGGTTCTGGCGGGTCAGCACCAGGGCTGTGGGGCCCTCGGTGTGCTCCATGGCCGCGCGCCACGCATCGCGGGTCTCGTAGGCATCGGCCGGCCGGAACACGGTCATGCCGGGAATGGCGCGCAGGGCGAGCACGGTCTCGATGGGCTGGTGGGTGGGGCCATCCTCACCCAAGAAGACGCTGTCGTGGGTGTAGATGTAGACGACGGGCTGCTTCATGAGCGCGGCCAGACGCACGCTCGGGCGCATGTAGTCGTGGAAGACCAAGAAGGTGGCGACGTAGGGGCGCACGCCCTTGTGCAGGCTCATGCCATTGGCGATGGATGCCATGGCGTGCTCGCGAACACCAAAGTTCAGGTTGCCCGCATCCTTAAAGGACTCAGGCGTGAAGTCAGTGCGACCGACGTTGGTGCCGTTGGACCCGGCCAGGTCGGCGGACCCGCCCACCAGCCAAGGTGCGGCTGCAACCAGTGCTTTGAGGCAGGCAGCCGAGGCCTTACGAGTGGCGAGCTTTCCGCCGACGTCGAAGGTGGGCCAGTCGATGTTGGCGATGTCGCCGGACAGCCAGCTCAGAAGCTCCGCGCCCCGTGGGTGGGCTTGGACGCGCGCGGTCCAAGCCGCCTGGAGCTCCGCACCCTGGTGGGCACGCAGGCCATCTCGGGCCGCTTGGGGCACGTCGAAGAGGGCGTCGGGGTTCAGGCCCAGCGCCTCTTTGGTGGTGCGCACGTTCTCGGGGCCCAGGGGGGCGCCATGAGAGGCGGAGGAGCCCGCTTTAGGGCTGTCTTTTCCGATGATCGTGCGACAGCAGATCAGCGAGGGCTTGTCCGCGACGGCGTTGGCTGCGGTGATGGCGTTGGCCACCGCGGCCCGATCGTGACCGTCGATGGACTGCACATGCCAGCCCTGCGCTGCGAATCGCGCGCTTCGATCCTCGGTAAAGCTGATGTCCGTCGAGCCGTCGATCGAGATCTCATTGTCATCGTAGAGCACGACCAGTCGACCCAGACCCAAGTGGCCGGCGATGGAGGCGGCCTCGTAGGAGATGCCTTCCATGAGGTCGCCGTCGGAGGCGAGCACATAGGTGCGGTGGTCGCACAGATCGTCGCCGAAGCTCTCGCGTAGGAAGCGCTCGGCGATGGCCATGCCTACGCCGTTGGCGAAGCCTTGGCCCAGAGGTCCGGTGGTGGTCTCGACGCCGGCGGTGTGGCCGTGCTCGGGGTGACCGGGGGTGCGGCTTCCGAGCTGACGAAAGCGTCGGATGTCGTCGAGGGAGAGGTCGTAGCCGGACAGGTGCAACAGGCTGTACAGCAGCATGGAGCCGTGGCCCGCCGACAGGATGAACCGGTCGCGGTCGGGCCAGGTGGGGTCCGCCGGGTTGTGCTTGAGGAAGTCCGCCCACAGCACCGTCGCGAAGTCGGCGCAGCCTAGAGGCATGCCGGGATGACCGCTATTCGCGGCCTGTACGGCGTCGATGGACAAGCCCTTGATGGTGTTCGCAACAACGCGGTGGGTCTCGGCGTCCATACGGCCTCCAGGTCACGATTGGCGCCGGTCCTAGCGTGGCGTGACTAGGGGTGCCGCTCGTGGTGTGTGACAGACGCGTAGAACCGTGTTTGTTGGCGTTTGGGCTCTCTTTAATACGGGTCGCGGATGGGAGCCGCGGCGCTGACGAATCGCAGGTAGCGGGCGCGAGCCTCATCATCTCGCACGGCGAGCCAGCCATTATGCCCATAGCCCGGGCGCTCTAGGTATTCACCACGGGGGAAGAGCTGCCCGAGCTGCTGCCCGTGCCGAACGGGGATGAGATCGTCATCGGTCGAGTGCATCACCAGCGTTCGCACGTCGATGTGTGGAGCGCGGTCTCGGGTGCGCAGGGGGTGACGGAGCAGGAGGGACACCGGCGCCAAAGGGTGGTTGTCCTGGGCCACCTCCTCCATGGAGAGGAATGTGGATCCCATGACCAGTGCTGCCGGCGGGGTGTCGGCGGCCAGGTAGGCGGCCGCGCTGCCGCCCAGGCTGCGCCCATGGACCACGACCTGAAGCCCGCTAAAGCCAAGGTCTTGGGTCACATAGGTCCAGGCCGCCTTGGCATCCATCTCCAGCGCGGCCTCGGATGCGGTGCCGGTGCCCCCCGGGTAGCCGTGGTAGCTGACGCCGATCACATGCCAGGTTGGACCGAGTATACTCTTGAGCGCTGCCGAGCCTCGTACCGTGTCGCCATTGCCATGGAAGAACAGCACGGCGCGTCGCTCGGTGCCTTTTAGGTGCCAGCCGTAGATGTGCCCGCCATCGGGAGTGGGGATGGTGAGCTCGGTGGCGCCCGCTTCGTCGGCCCACGCCGTGAGGGTGCTCGCCGGCAGGTCTGGTGCGGGAAAGATCAGCATGTCTTGGAGGAATACGAGGCTGCCCACGTACAGGGCGTACAGCCCCAGGGGGATCACGAGCACCCAGCGCAGCAGGGCGGGCAGCCAGGGACGGTGGGGCGAGGGCTTCATGCGAGGGCCCACCAAGCGGCGCCGATGCCCGCAGCCACAGCCGCGACCGGAGCGAAGCTCAAGACCGTGCCGACCATCAGGTTCGCCAGCAGAGCCACACTATCTCCGAAGTCTGGGGTTTCATTGGGCGTTTCCAGCATATCGGCTCGCGCTTCGTCGAGCGGCACTTCGAGGAGCGCTTCGATGTCGCAGCGGTAGACGCTCTTGGCGGCCCGGCCCCGGAGGAAGGCCTGAAGACCCTTGCGTGGACGGAGCACCATGGCCCCCATGAGGGCCTGCAAGTTGAACATCCACGCTGGGGTGAAGAAGCCGATGCCGGCGCCGCACTCGAAACACCCCTCGTCGAGCTCGCCGGACAGGTCCGTGCCATAGCCGGTGAGCAGGTGGCTGACGTCGTGGTAGACCACCACTCGCTTCCGCCAGGCTGGGTTGGGGATGGGCAGCGGCACAGGGCCGACGTAGAGCCAGTCCACCCGCTTGTGCAGGTTGCCATCATCGGTGAGGCCGGAGGCTCGGCGATGGGCGAGTAGGGCGTCACGGACGGTGAGGGTCATGGTGCACCTCTTGGGGTTGGGGGCGAAGGCCGAGAGCCGTCGAGCTGGATCTTGATGGCCATCTCGAACATGGCGGTGGCTACATCGACGTTGGGAATGTGGTTGTCCAGCATCGCGATGAGCGTGGAGAAGTAGGCGCCGAACACCAGCGCAGCGAGCATGGGGATGGGGGCGTGGGCGGAGATCTCGCCACGTTCTCGGGCGGCTTCCAGCAGGTTGGCCGTGTGCAGCTGGAGCTGGAAGTTGAGCCCGGCGAGGTGAGTGCGCCCCCGTCCCTGAACAAAGAGGATGTTGCGCAAGATGCTTCGGCCGAGCTGCAGGTCTCGGGCGTAGAACGACAGCAGAGGGTGATGAACCGACGCCAACTGCCGCTCGACGCATCCATCGGGCGTCTGGGCGATGGCCGCGTCGAGGAGCGGCATGACCTGGTCGCCGAAGCACATCACCAAGAGCTCGGACTTGTCCTCGACGTAGCTGAAGAGGGTGCCCGTTCCAATGCCCGCCGCCTGGCAGATCGCTCGGGTGGTCGTGGCCTCGTAGCCGAGTTCTTGAAAGAGTGACCACGCCGAAGCCTTGATTCTATCAAGCTTTTCTCGCTTCTTGCGCTCGCGAAGGCCCGACATGGCATCTCTAGATTCGAGCGTGTTCGAAAATGAGCATGCTCGATTATCTAAAACGTAGTCGGGTTTCGACAGGTCGGCCAGTGCGCAGGGGCGGTTCCCTAAGTCCTGCGCCTGCGGGCCAACATCAAGCCGCTGATACACAGCAGAAACAGGCCACTTCCGGGCGCAGAGGCGCATCCACAGGCCCCGGTCGCTTCGTCCGTGGGCTCGGACTGTGGCTCGGGCTCTGGGGTCGGGCAGGGGTTGTTGACCCGCCACGCGTCGAACGCGCTTCGCAGGGCCACCAGTGGGTCTTCATTGCCGGTGCCGGTGACGCTGAGGTCCACCACCATGCTGCCGTCCGCGCCCTGCACCCGAAGGTAGGCGCTATCGGACGGCACGCCGCGGTCGGTGCACCGGCTGTCGCCTTCGGAGGCGGCGCTTCCGGCGGTGAGCGCCGTCAGGAGACGCTCGGGCAGGTCGCAGGCCGCGCTGTCCTCGAACGCCGCCGCAGTCCTAGAGACCACCCCTTCACCGGTGAGAATGTTGCCTTGTGCGCTGTAGACGATGCCGTCGGCGCTCCCTTGCTGGTCGCCGGCCCAGTCCCCATTGCTGCTGCCCGTGTAGGCCGCGGAACGGCCGCGCAGGTCCACCACCCCATACTGTCGTCGAGGGGCGTCTGGGTCGAAGTCTTCGGCGGTAATCGCCTGAACGATGGCCAATGGCGACTCGCCCTCACCGAGCCGGCGCACGGCCTCGTCGCGGCCTGCGAAGTTCAGCCGTGCTTGGGCGTGCACCACGCCCACGCCGGGCGCCCCACCGTAGATCGCCGCCACATCTAGATCACCGACGCACGAGGTCCCCGCACCGCCGATCTGTTCGGTCTCGGGGTCGGCCGCGACGATGGACCAGGTGGCGAAGGCGGACGGGATGAGGGTGAGGATGAGCCACATCGTTGCTCCAAGTCGTTGGCGACACCCAGGCGGATGGGCGTGCTCTTCAGAGAACATCGAGTCCGGCTAGACCTTCAGTCGTCCTTTGCGCCCGCAGCCCCGCCCATACACCTCTAGTGACGAAGCCAGTCCGCCTCATGCAGCAGCCAACCAGCCCCCGCGTGCGTCGCTCTCACGGACCGGCGTCGAGCGGATGCCCCGCTGGGTAGGGCCACGTAGCCGGCGGTGAAGGCAAACCATCGCTGCAGGCCTGCGCCGACCAGAACCACGGGCAGTGAGCGCTCCTCCCACGACCACCGGCGGACCGATTTGAGCAGCATGTAGGGGGTGTCGTCGTCCGCCGCCGACAATTCCTGCACCACGAT
>JBGCER010000012.1:0-5242 GCA_045106515.1 Myxococcota bacterium | reverse complement strand
GGTCCCTGCGTAGTGCTGGCTGACGGAACCGGAGGATGCGGAACCACGCCAGGGGAGTTCCTCGACTGCGCCTCGATCGACCAGACCCAAATCGAGGTCACGGACATCGAGGGCAACCTGGTCACGGTTTGCGCCGCCACTACGGCGAGGTGCGAGCCGGTGTCCGACGGGAGTATCTGCGAGAGCGGCATCGAACCCAGGCCATGCCCCCAAGCCCCATGCCTGGAGGGATTCGCCTGCGGAGATGACGGAGTGTGTCGTTGTGAGACCGACGGCGCGTGCAGCGTCTTCGGGGAGTGGTCGGTCTGTGAAGCGGACGGCTCTTGCGGACAAGCGCCGTGCACCAACACCGCTCAGTGCGATGCCCGAAAACCCTGGGACGGGGTCGTGCCCGAGTGCATCTGACTTGACCCTTGCATCCCGCGAATGCAGGCATGGGTAGCAAGACCGGGAGGACCACCGCGTACGGTTTGGCCGCGTCACGACCCTGGCCGGAGCCAAGCGTACCTTCGTGGTGTCCGAGGCGGGCTCGTACTCTTCCGTGATGGCCACACCGCGATCGCTCACCACGATGCGCTCGAGTCCCTCGACGGTCCAAAGCTGCATGGCCTCTTCGTCGAAAACAGCGAGCGGGTACGTGCCGTCATCCACATACGTGGCGACCCACGCCACGCCAGCAAAGTCGACCGCAACGTCGGTCCCAAAGTCCCACAGCTCCCGGCCGCCCACGTCGAAGCTGGTCTGGCGTACGTACAGCTGCCCTTGATTGCTCGCACCGACCTGCTGAACCATTCCCACCTCCTTGGCATGGAGGATCTTCAGCTGGCGCACGTTCCCGTCCTCGTCCGTGTCGGGGACTGTCTCAGCCCGGACGCGGAACTCGATGATGAAGTTCGGGTCTTGCAGCTTGTTGATGGCCGAGAGTGCGGAGTGCAACTCCTGCGGCCTTCGTGTGCCGCCACGGATCCCCCTCAGCACCAGCTGCATCTTCGAGCGGATGGCAAGCCTCTCCCCCTTGCGAAAGGTATGGGTATAGACCAATGTCCGCGGCTCTTCGGGCCGCAGGGCTCGGTCCGGCCACGTTGGGGCCGGCAGCCTCGGTGAGATCTGGCGTGACGGGGCCAAGCAAGAGACTCGACAGTGCGCTGAGGCCGAGGAGACGATGGGTTCGCCGGGTCATGTCTCAGATGTCTGCAGAGCCGCGAAAGTGATCCCAACTTTCGCTTGCGCGGTGAAACCACGCCAATCCGCGAGTTCGCAGCCCGTGAGTCTATCGTGAGTTGATGCGTCTTCCGCGGTCCGAAGGCCGCGACATCGCGGGCCAGGTCGCTGTTCGGTCAAGGGATAGCGCACACGCCGACGTGCTCGTAGCCAAACACCTCGGAGTAAAGCTCCGACCACGGCAGGCACTCCTGGCCAGGCAGACATGGGATCGCATCCGGGTCGGCTGGATCGCAGAACGCCGAGCAACAACTCAGCGGATTGCTGCAATCGGGGACCCGGACTCGCGGGATACACTGCTGTCCCCCAAGGCACTCCTGAGCCTGGACACACGCATCGCCTGGGAGACCCTCCTCTTTGGGAGACGCGCTGCTGCAGAAGAAGCTCTGCAAAAAGCCAAAGCACCCCTCACCGGGCCCGCAGTCGGGAGCGAGGGGATCGCAGGTGGGCCAACACAGGTACACGGGATACATGCCGCCCCCCGAACAGGCCGTCGCGGGTGCCGTGTCACAGGCCAGCGACGGGCTATCGCACAGCTGCAGACAGACCGGATCGCTCGGGAAGCCGGCACATGTCGTACCAAGCTCACAGCTGTCGATGCCAGTCTGCGGGTCCTCGCGGGTGCAAGGCTCACCGACCGCGTCGGGGTCGGCGGCGATCGGCGCACAAATCGTATCACCGAAGTAGAGGTCCAACGGCGGTGCCGCAACCCATGTGCACTTGAAACCAGCGGGGCAGTCCTGAGCCACCACATCGCAATCGGACGGGAGCCCCACGTCCAACTCTTCGGGGGGACTCGTGGTGAGGTCAGCGGTCTCGTCCTCGCCCGACGTACTCGCGAGCGTGGTTCCCGATGAACTCGTGCTGCTCCCCGCGCTCGTGCTCGCGCTCGTCGCGGTTGCCGTCGTTTCCGTTGGGCTCGATTCACCGCCGACCGCCGGTCCGCAGGCCGCCAGCAGACCCAACAGAGACGAGACGATGGCGAGAGGCGAGAGCCTGAGCACGAGTGCAAGCGTACCAGCGCTGGAGACGTTCGCTCGAGATGTCCGCGCGCATCGACGCTCACTCCGCTGCACTTGTGCAACGCCGGCAAAACGGAATCGACAACGTGCTGAGCCACAACAAGATCACCCACTTGCCCGACGTCGCCGACCCCGATGATGAGTAGTAGGCGCAGACGCGGCCCCGGGCATCCGCGATTGTTGGGCGTCGCGCTGATCGAATTGCTCCCGGGCCTACTCGGCGGCGTCGCCCCGGGTCCAGAGCCAGAGCTTGAGGAGCCAGAGCGCGAGAAACCAGACATCTGCCCCGCCCCGCCGCCCGCCCTACTCCTCCTTCCCCGCTTTTTCACACTTCATTTCGTCTAAACTCCGGAGACTCGGCGCTTTTCATTTGGTTTGAGGATTGGCGGGTATCGTCAGCCCATGTCCGAAGATCTTGAGCGCTTGATCCAAATCTTCCGTGACCTCGGTGCGAATGACCCACAGGGGTGGGCCCGTTCTCAGACGCGGGAACGGATTCCCCAGCTACATCGATTCATGTTCCTGCAGCAGGCTTTTGCTCGCGGTGTGCAGGACGAAGCCGACACGGGATGGATCGATCGACTGCTGGCGCAGTCTCCCTCAGATGACACCCCGTACGCCGGACAGCATCGGGCACTGGCGTCGCTCCGCGGGCGTCGTGACAAACCGAGTGACCTTCATGGGCCCGCTGCACCGGGCCCACACGGAGATGTCGATGCGAAACACCCGGGCCAGCAGCGTCATCCACGACAGACCGAGCAAGTTCTTGGTGGAGCTCGACCGCAGTCCGCGCGTGTTCGAGCGCTGGCAGATCATGGAAGAGCCCATCGAGGGCGGCGAGTAGCGCAGCATCGAGTCCGCGGTTCCGCGCCAACGGTTCGATTCACGCCAGACTACTTCAGATGAGGGATAGCGAGGCCAGTAGCGGTCCTGCCAAGCTGGAGGTGATGTTACGTCGCAAGCACTCGCTCATCTGGGCTCTCGGACTGGCCGGCGTTTCCGGCTGCCTCCAGGATCACGGACTCGACCAGGGGCCCGCAAGCGATGACGAGAGCTCGATCGCTCCGTCCTCGACGGCAAGCGGGGAGGACGACGGAGGTGGCCTCGAGACCACCGGGGTTGCACCGACGGACACAACGGACGCGGACAGTACCGCGGGCACAGCCGACGACGGCACCGAGACCGCAGACACCACCGGTACACCGCCCCCCTCGTCCCTCCCCCCACTGGAGCATGCGTACCCCGAGAGTGATGCCGCTTTGCGGAACCCCCACAAGGGCTGGTTGCCGTACATTTTTGACCCGCTCAACCCCACGTCCTTCGATGACTCGCCACTCGCGAGCGAGATCTACACGAACTACGTGACGTGGAACGACTTCGAACCGTTCGAAGACGAGTACCGCTGGGACGTCCTCGAAGCGTTGGTCGAGGTTGCCGCGTCACGGGGCAAGAAGTTGCGGATTGCGATCAATAGCGTCGACCCGACGTCACTGGACCGACAACAGGTCCCCACTTGGTACATCGTACAAGCGGCGAACGAATCGCCTCCGGCCGGACACTGGATCGACCAATGGTACGGAAACGCGATCAGCATCAACCCATACAACGGCGGCACCAGTCAGACCACGGGCGGGTACTTCATCTACGAACCCGACTATGCGTCGGCGTTGTACGTGGCCAGCTACTTCGATTTCTTGGCGGAGCTGTCCAACAGGATCTACGCCACGGGGCCGTACGCGGGGCTCGAGCCGCTCGACGGATCGATCGCCAGTCTCGAGATCAGCAACTACGGCTACTGGGGCGAGTGGCACAGCGAGTTCCCGTGGACCAGCTCCGCGGTGAAGCAGGAGGTGCTCGAAGGGTTTGCGGACTGGGTCTTCGCGCTCTACCCAGAGACCGCCGTCCCCACGCACCCGGGCCTGTCGACCGAGATGAGTGCCCTCTTTCGAGATGGAACGTCTGGGGCTTACGACACGGGGGTGGCACACGCGGTGTCCGGTGGCGCTGACATGGTCCGCAAGTGCGTCGGAATCTGCGGGCATGGTTTTCTCAGCGACGTGGAACACGACCTGATCAAATCGTGGCAACCCCTCAGAAGCTTCCGCGGCGAGTGGGGCTCGTGGAGCGGTGGGATCGAGGCCTTCTACGCGAGCCCGGACAGCGACGTGGTGGTCAACGACTTGTCGGGGGCGATCGACGAGGCCTTGGAGCTCCAGGTCAGCATGCTGGGGTGGTACGTGGGCTCGTCGCTCGAGCAGCTGCGGCCCGGCACATCTGAAACCCACGCGGAGTACTTCCAGAAGCGGGCTGGCTATCGATTCTGGCTGAGCAAAGCGACCTTCAGCGAGGGTGCCGACCCCGGCGCCGCGCTTCCACTGACCCTCGAATGGTACCAACGCGCGACCGGAAAGCTCTACCGCGCGTACGATCTGCGCTTCCAGTTGCGCCACGTCGGGGACGGGTCGGTTGTGATCCTGGGGACCGCGCCCTTCGATGCTCACAACTGGCCTCTGGGGCCAGGCGGACCGTATGTCTCCACCGAGCGGCTCTCGCTCCCGGTGGACCTCGCACCCGGCGAGTACGCGCTCGAGCTCGCCGCGGTCGACGAAAACGGCGACCAGGCCCTCAATCTCGCCAACGCGTCGATCAAGTCGGAAACCGACGCCGAGTTCGACTACGGAGACTACGTGCTGGGGTACATTCAAGTCGGCGCGTAGCTCCAGCATCCCTGGGAGCGGAGGCCATGAAGCTCGGCCGCGATGTCCGTGTGGGCCCGCTGCACCGGGCCCACACGGAGATGTCGATGCGAAACACCCGGGCCTGCAGCGTCATCCACGACAGGCGCGAAGGCGCAGCATGCGTTTAAGCGAAATGAAGTGGGAAAAAGCAGGGGCTGCGGAGTACGGCTTCCCGCCAGCGAGCGCGGTGGTGTCGCAGCGGGCCAGCGGCCGGCTGCGGATTTGGGCTGAGCCTGGGAGAGCGGAGGCATAGGGGCCCAA
>JBGCER010000011.1:0-3323 GCA_045106515.1 Myxococcota bacterium | reverse complement strand
GGCCGTACGGCTGCTGAGCTCCTGCGGGTCCACCGGCCCCTGCCTCTGCGTTCAGCCCTCGACTTGACCGCCCAGGCTTGCTCGGGGCTCGCTCATGCTCATCGGTTGCGGGTAGATGGGCGCTCGGCCGGACTGGTGCATCGCGACCTAAAACCAAGCAACATCCTGGTTGATCGATGGGGAATGGCCTATGTGGCGGACTTCGGCTTCGCCACCACCTCCGAATCGGCCGGGCTGGGCCAGAGCCTCGACGGTCAGGGTGGAACGCCCCGATACATGTCCCCCGAGCAGCTGGCGCAAGAGGCCGTGGATCGCCGGAGCGATATCTGGGCCATGGGGCTGGTCTTGTACGAGCTGGCGATCGGTGAACCCCTGTGGGACCCAGGCTCGCGCAGGAATGCGCAGGAGTCCCTCGCCCAACTGCCAGACAAGGTTGCAGCAGCGGTGAGGCGGGCTGAGCTCCAGCACAAGGGCCTAGGGCCGATCCTGGCCCAATGCCTGGCAACGAGTCGCCGCAAACGGTACTCCCGAGCCGAAGAACTTCGCGCACAGCTCCTGCTGCTGATGCGACGAGCGCCGGGTCCATCGCTCGCCGAGTGGGTCGACTCAAACCTATATGCCGGCCAGGTTTCGATACAGCCGGGCGACGTTAGCTCGGGCACGGTCAGCGACATGCCTGACGCCTTCCTGCCCCGCCCCAAGCTCCTTCAGAGGCTCGACCGGGCGTACCGCGAAGGCCAGCAAATCGTGGCTCTCCGAGGACCGGCCGGAGTCGGCAAGTCCAGATTGGCTCGACGATGGCTCTCCGGCCGCTCCGAGGGGCACTGCGTTCTCGTCGACCTCGCCCTTTGTCACACGGCAGACGACGTGTTCGAGGCCACCGCGAGGGTCATGGGCTTCGATCGCAGCGGGTCTGGCCACTCCGGAATCCGAGAGCAGCTTCTGGCGGCGCTGGGCGGAGAGCAGCCTCTGTCAATGTGCCTAGACAACGCCGACTCTGCACTGGGACCCCTGACGCAAATCGTGCGCCAATGGAAGGCTGCTGCGCCATTGTTGACCATGGTGGTCACAAGTCGAAGCCGGATCAAGATCGAGGGTTGCGTCCGAATCGAAGTGAACCCGCTGTCTTCGCGAATGGGGGCAAAGCTCCTTGTGTTGCGCGCCCAAGCGGTCGACGATTCGCTCCCCGAATGGCAGGCGGCCTCCCCCGAGCTCGAACAGCTATCCTTGGAGTTGGACGGCCTGCCCCTGGCCCTTGAGCTCGCGGCGGCCCAGGCGGCCAGAGCCACGCCCATCGAACTGCTGGAGCAACTAAGAAGCGAGTCAGAGCCAGGACAGCGGACCCCGCGCTTGGGACTCGCAGATGCGCTTTCTTGGTCTTGGCGGCACCTGGACGCGGCCGAAAAGATGGCGCTGTCCCAACTCAGCATCTTCCCTGGCGCCTTCGACTTGAAGGCGGCGCAGGCGATTTTGCATTTGCCGAATTTGACTGGTTGGCCCATCCGTTTGCTAGTCGGACTGCACGAGCGTTCGCTGCTTCGTTCGACCGAAGACGGGCGTTTTGCCCTGCTCAATAGCGTCCGCTCCTTCGCCAATCAGAAGCTGCGTCAGCGGGGGGACCACGGCCCCACATCCCATCGATACGCGAGCTACTTCGCATCGATTCCCTTCGATGATCAGGGTGGCCGAACCGCTATTCAGACGCTCCGGTGGTACCTGCCTGATCTGGAACTCGCAGCCGAGATTGCTGCCCAAAACAACGATTGGGAGCTGGGAGCCGACATCGTCGTGCGCCTCGCATGGATTCTGGAGCGGACCGGGCCCTTGGACGTCGCCATGGCTTGGCTCACCCGCGCCCTCGGCCACCTGCCGTCTTCGGGACGGCACACCGGACCGCTGCTCCGCCGAGCAGCATCGGTGGCCGGCGCGTCCGGCGATGCTGACTCGGCGATCGAGTATGCCCATGCACTACTTTCGGCCGCTCGTCAGCGCAAGGCCCCAAGACTGCAGGCGGCAGCTCTGCACCTGCTCGGCCGGGCCCATGTTTTGCGTGGGCAGCCGCAAACGGCACAACCCCTGTTTGGCCGTGCGCTTCAGCTGTTCGAGTCGTTCCGCCAAACAGGGCTGGAACTGGACACAAGAATCCAGCTTATGCGGCTCGCGCTCAACCGGGACAATCTCGACGAAGCTCTCGAGCACCTAGAAGCCGCCGACGTGGCGAGCCAGCGCTCAGGGGCGCCGGAGTCCTTGGCGTCGGTCGACCTCGCGAAAGCGGACCTCGCCCACTGGCAAGAAGAATATAATGAAGCTGCAACCCATGCTTCCAGCGCGTACACCCGCTATGCCGACGCGAAAGACCTTCACGGCTGTATCCAGAGCCAGCTCATCTTGGGGATCGCCTGCGCCGCCCTCGGACGCAGGGCAGAAGCACGCCAGCTCTTCGGCTCTTCCTCTGCGAACGCTCGCCAGCTGGGGGCTATGGACGCGGTTCTCGCGGCTACCACTCACCTCGTCATTGTGGACCTGGAAGAAGGCCTACTCACACAAGCGATCAAGCGCTCCCAGGACGCTGAGCGCCTGGCCGTTCGCCTCAACTCGCGCGTCTACCGCTCCCTCGTCCGCGGCAGTCGGGGGCTTTGTGCGATGGAGCAATCGCGGTGGGAGCGGGCGTTAAAGCTGCTTCATGGCGCAGCCACCGCACTCGCCCACCTCGACCCCCGCGCGTCGGCGTCATTCGGAGGCGCCGCGGCCGAAGTCCTGGCGAGGCTAGGCCGAACCGACGACGCGCTCGAAGCCATGCAGGCGGCGTCGTGTCGGGTCCGGGGTGCTCCCGCGAGTAGCGACGTCGCCGAATTGGAAGTTCGCAGTCTGCGCGTCCAGTTCCTGGTTCATGGGGACCCGTCTCCGCAAGTGGCCGCCCTAGACGCGCTCGTGTCCCGCCACGCTCCCGTGCCGAACTCCGGCCTGGACCTGTTGGTGATGGACACGCGGGTCATGCTCGGCGGCTAGCCTGAGCGGGCCCGCCGTCGCCGCGCGCCCAACAGCAGCATCAGAGGCCCGAACAGCGCAATGGCACCGACGGGGGATGCGGTGGAGCAGCCGCAGCCGGGGATGGTTCGCGGGCGCAGGCTGCGCCGGATTCGCCACTCCCAAACAATTGTCGCAGGCGTCGCCCGCTCCGTCAACGTCGCTATCGGCCTGGTCCTCATTGTCGACAAACGGGCAGTTGTCGCAGATCAGGCTGACCGTATTCCCCGGCCACTCAAAGGTGTGATACGCCGTGAGGTGAATCAAGATCGGTGGAACGGCCGGCCCGCCGGGCG
>JBGCER010000010.1:0-2794 GCA_045106515.1 Myxococcota bacterium | reverse complement strand
TGTGTTTTTGATAAACAGTCCCCCCCATGTCATTCGCTGCGCCCCGACCGGAGTCGTGAGGACCTTTCCGCGTGCGGACACCGTGAACCGCATCTCGGTCTCCTTGAGGGTGGTCGCGGCCAGCTTCGCAAACGCTTCGGTCGAGAGTCCTGTCTCCGGAGGGACGCTCCAGTCGAGGTCGACGCTGCGGAACGTGGCCCGGATGACGCGAGAACCATCGGCCTCGGCCTTGACCACGAACAGCCGGGCATCGCACTCCACGCTCTGGGTCAGGGGATCGGAGATGCCCTCGACTTTTCGGGTGGTGCCGATTCGCAGGTGACCGTCGAGGCTGGTCCCAACGTCGAGGGCGTAGTGGAGCTTCGCACCCGCCTTGGGGGCGCGTACGCTGCGTTCTCGATCCGCGCCGCAGCCGGCGAATGTGCACAGGGCCAGGCACCCGAGTGCACCCGCAAGGGCCAGCCGTCGAAGGGGGCGTCGCATGTGCGCGGAGCGTACGCGCGGCATCGTGGCTGCCGCAAGCGCCGCGTCACGGAACTCGGACCCCGCAGCGCTCGACCGCGACTGCAGCGCCTACAGCGGAGCTGGCTTGGGTTCGATGCGGGTGGCCGATCCTGCTGCGGGCGGCAAAAACTCGCTGGCTCCGATGTCAGGACCCGCCGCCGCGGTTGCCGATTCTCGGCGTCGCTGCGCAGCGTCGCTCTTCTTGCGTTCGGCCGTGCGGTCCGGCGGACCCCAGGGGCGCTGCTGCGTGAACTGCAGGCCCGCTTCTTTACCGGTGTCACGCACGTGCACGATCGGACTCTTGTGGAGATCGTCGGGCAGGAACCCGGTCCATCCAACGGGGAGGGTGGGGCCGATCCATTCGAACACCCAGCGGGCATCCAGCGGCGCCAGGTTCACGCAGCCGTGGCTCTTTCGGTTGCCGAAGCGGTCGTGCCAATAGGCGCCATGCAGCGCGATGTGCCCTTGGAAAAGGACGACCCACGGCACGCCCTGGACCAGGTACGGGTTGTCTTCGTAGTCCTGGTTGGCCATGTCCATCGACGCGACCTTGGCCCAGACCGGATAGTTGCCCAACGGCGTTGGGCTGCCGCGACCGCTGCTGACCAGCGTCGCGAACTGGGGCTCACTGCCGCGGTACGTGACCAGCACCTGCTCGCCCACGTCCACGTCCACCCACTGATCGTTGCCGGTCTCACCACGACGGAAGTCGGTCACCACGCCTTCGGGGGGCTCGACGATGGTCACTTCATTCAGATCCCGCTCGTCGATCCACTGGTCCACCCCGATACGGCGATACGCGCCCTGGGCCTCCAAGATGGGCACCCGATCCCGCAGGACGAGGGTTGCGATGGCGGGGTTCTCAGAGGCGGGAGCATCCCACACCTTGGCTTTCTTCTTGCTCACCCAGCCGAGTAGAGGGCCTGGTGCCGCGTTTTGGATCTGCACGCCCTGCCACTGCGAGCCTTGCCCCATCCAGCCCACGTCGGACTTGGTCACGATGAGTCCGCCCTTGGTCGTCACGTAGCGGACGCCGTCGATCTCGGTTGCGCCGGTGACCACCAGGGACATCCCCTTGGTGAGTGCCCGCTTCTCGACGCCGAGCCGGACATCGTCTTCGGAGGCGTACGCCGGCGTGCCGTTGGTTCGCACCAGGGCGTACGCGTGCGGGAGCCGTTTTCCGGGCCCCAGCGGAAGCGCTGCGCCGACCTCGGGAGGCTCTTTGGCCACGGTAAAGTGGTTGCTGCACACAAAGCCCAACGGCCAGACGGCGTACCAGGTCTTGCCCTTGCAGCCCTCCTTGTCGCGGCTCTCGACCTCACCGCGGACCACGAGTCGCGTGCCCTTGCCAATCGTTGCCAGTCGCTTGTTCGGCACCCATGGGCGGCCTCGAATCACCGTGTCCTGGTAACGCGCAGAGACGAAAGCCACCTCCGAGGGCTCGATTTCGATCTCGGCGACCTCGGCTGCGGTGGCCTCATCCAGCCGGGAGGGATCCAGGGTGGGGTCGAGGGCGCTCAAGGCGGTTGCGCACTTGAGCATCATGAGGGGGGCCAGCACACTCACCATCGTCAAGCTACCATCGGGTCCTTGGTTCCGCCCAACCATACGCGCGGCCGCGTTGCGGTGTTCCGGCGGCATCTCATTCGGGTCCTGGTGCTGCTGGCGGTCTGTGCGCCGTGGTTCAACATCGTGCGCGACAACGCGGATTCGGCCGGGATGCTGGCGCATCTGCACGGCATGTTTCTCGATGCCGACTTGCTCTACGACAACGAGATGAACGCCCTGAGGCTCACGCCCACGTTTGCGTTTGTCACCGGCGAAGGGGTGGTCTCGAACCACTGGCCTGCGGGTGCCACGTGGCTGCAGGCGCCGGGATATGGATTGGGACTGATCGCCGCCCGCGTCCTGGAGCCCACCGGCCTTCGGTTCAACCCCTACGGAGCGGTCCCGCTGCTCGCCGTGCGGACGCTTGCGATGCTGGTTCTCGCTGGCGTGGCGCGGATGCTGGCTCGTACCTACGCCCAGACAGCCGGCACGCCGCGCGCGGGGGTTCTCGGTGCAACCGCATGGATCGCGGGGACCCCGTTGCTCTACTACGCCAGCGAGGCGCCGCTGCGTCCTCACAGCTGGGGCTTCGCCGTGATGTTGCTGCTTGTGCTCGCCTGGCGCGATCGGGGGTGGGGAACGCCCATGTCTCGCGCGGTGGTCCTGGGCGCGATCCTGGGCCTCGCGACTGGCATTCGTCCCCAGCTTGCCCCGATCTGGCTGCTCGTCGCCGAAGACGCAT
>JBGCER010000009.1:0-4719 GCA_045106515.1 Myxococcota bacterium | reverse complement strand
ATCCCGAGCTTCGAATCGGTCGATCCCCGAGAAGGGACCGGCGTTTTCGTTCAGGCTGCCGTCCAGCTCCAAGATGTTGATCATCGGCAAGCTGTGGCGCTTGCCCACCTCGAAGTCGTTGAAGTCGTGGGCGGGCGTGATCTTCACGCAGCCCGAGCCAAACTCCGGGTCGACCAAGATGGCGTCGGCGATGATCGGGATCTTGCGGTCCACGAAGGGGTGGTCCACGGTCTTGCCGATGAGGTGCTTGTAGCGCTCATCGTCGGGGTGCACGGCGACGGCGGTGTCGCCCAACATGGTCTCGGGGCGAGTCGTGGCCACCACCACCTCGCCCGAACCATCAGACAAGGAGTAGGCAAAGCTGTAGAGCTCGCCGGTGTGCTGCTCATTGTCGACTTCGAGGTCCGAGAGCGCAGTCTGATCTTCGGGATCCCAGTTGATCAGGCGCTCGCCACGGTAGATGAGCCCCTCTTCGTACAGACGCACGAAGTGCTCGGTGACCCCAGTCTGAAGGTCTGGGTCCAAGGTGAACTTGTCGCGGCTCCAGTCACAGGATGCGCCCATGCGACTCATCTGCTCGCGAATATGTCCGCTGGACTCGGCCTTCCATTTCCAGACGCGCTCTTCGAACTTCTCGCGCCCCAGGTCTCGGTAGAAGATGCCCTCGGCTTCCAGCTGGCGCCGAACCACCCACTGCGTGGCGATGCCCGCGTGGTCCGTGCCGGGGAGCCACATCGTATTATACCCGTCCATCCTTTTGAATCGGATGAGCGCGTCGATGATGCTGTGCTCGAAGGCGTGCCCCATGTGCAGGGAGCCCGTCACATTGGGCGGCGGGATCACAATGCTGAAGGGCTCGCCCGGATGGTCCGGATCCGCAACATAGACGTTCGCCTCGTCCCAAGCCGCGGTCCATCGCTTGGCTGCATCGTGGGCGTCGTATTCGCGGGGCAGTTCACCGGTCGACATGGTCACTCCATAGACGGGGCCGGACCTAACCCCCGATATCCGGGGCGCCAGACCCCTCTTGTAGCGCCGCCCATTGCATTGGGCTTGACCCCTGCTTGACCCCAGCCCTCAACCCGGTCACGTTTCTCCCCGGAGGATGCATGGAGACAGAGGATCCGCGGGCAGCGATCGCCGCGAAGGACCTACCGACCCAGGCCGCTGGGGCCCGCGACTTGGCGCGAATCGGCACCTGGGATGACGTCGATGATCTGCTCGACCTCGCCATGAACCACAAACGCACCGGCCTAAAGCTCATCGCAGCCTCGGCCGCCGCGGACATCGTGCATCGCTACCGAACCGGCACCGCCGGCGAACCCCTGGGCGATGAGCGCGCCGAAGATCTAGCGTCGTGGGTCAAGCGGACCGACCCGGGCATCAACCCTGGCATCCTCATGCTGCTCTCAGCGGTTCCAACCCCCAAAGTCATCGACCGCTTAGGTCGTTTGCTCCGAGATCCTCGTGGGGATGTGCGCACGGGTGCCGCGGTGGCGGTCCGACGCATGGCCGTGTCCCACACCGACCTCGACATGGCCCCCCTCCGCGCCGCCGTCCTAAAATGGCTCACGGACCGCCGCAGCCCGCCCGACGCGCTCACCGCCCTGGTGCAGCTGGTCGGCGGCCTGGGCTGGTCCGAGCTTCGAGACACGCTCATCGACCTGTCCACCACCTCCGAACCCGTCCGCGAGGCGGTCACCGAGGCCCTCGGCCAGCTCGACCAGCGCGCCGCGGCCGAGAATTGGCACGGTCTATGGCTCTCCAACGGGCTCGACGTCCTTGAACAAGTGGCCGAAGATCCAGCCTTATCCTGGTTGGTCATCGGGCATAGCAAGCTCGCCATTCAAGGACGCAAGCCATCGGCGCACAAATTGTCCCACGGCGCCCTGACCAGCCGGGCCCTTCCCAGCGCGGCGCGATTGGCTTGGGTGCCCCGCCTAGGCCACTCCAACCGCACCCCCGCCGTTCAGGTGCTGGGGCACACCTGGTATCGCGTTGAAGGCACCGAATTGGCGGCCTGGCTCGATGAGCATGCGCTCGAGCTGTCCGAGGCGGCCGCCCCAGCCCTCGACGGTCTGGCCGGAACCCTCGCCGACGAAGAGGGCGCTGCCGGAGCCCGAGCCCGCGCCATTGCCCATGTTCTGGCAGACCAACTGGACCAGGCGGACGAGCAGCTGAGCAAGCTCACCTCGGGTAAAAAGCCAAGGGCAGACCTGCTTTTTTGGCTCGGAGAACTCCGGCGTCGGCAGGGGCGCCCCAAAGACGCCAGAGATGCATATAGCGCCTTCATCGACCGCAATCCCAAGAAGTCCGTATTCCTAGAACCTGCGCAGAACCACCTCGTCCAACTTGGAGGCGCCTGATGCGGTGGCTGCCGATTGTACTGCTCGTCGCCGCGTGCGCGAAGAGCGTTATTCCCGAGTATGAGGCCCGAAAGAGCGCTGTCCTCTCGCCTCCCAGAGAGGTACCTGCGGGCTGGCAAGGCGATGGCGCTCTGCTGCTGTCCACGAACCTCGTCGATGGCCTCGTGACCGCCGGTCTCGACAAGTCGGGCGCGCTCAAGCGCAAGGTCGAGCTTGGCACCATGGCGCACTTTACGCCGAACTTGGCCGTCACGTCGTTGGACCTCCAGCCTTCGACGAGCTGCAAGACCTGCGTCCGGATCTCCGCCTCCCTAGGAGGGCAGTGCAGCTGGAAGCTTGGGGCTAGCTCTGGCAACCGCCCCCTCACCGGAGACATCGATTTTGAGGGTGAGCTTCAAGCCGTTCGCAGCGGTGAAAGCTGGGCACTGCAGCTGGTACCTAGAAAGGTCAACAGCGCCAAACTCAAGCTCGGTGGCCGCACCTTCCGCACCGTGGCCAAGATGGCGGACGCCGCGGTGCAAGATTGGGCCACACAGCACATCTTCGACGAAATCAAGCCGCTGACCATCACGCGATTCGAAGCAAAAAACCTGCCTCTTCGGGCCATGCGGGTGGTGCCAGAGGGCGATGGCATTCGCGTTGATCTGCTCACCGAAGCCGCCAAGGTGGACTTCATCGAGCCCACTCCCGTGGGCAAAGGCGAAGACTGGTCCCTGACGCTGTCCCAAGGCGCATTGCTACATGTGGCGAAGAAGGCGGCGTTTGAGCAAGGTGTGCTGGGGTATGATGTGGCGGTCGAACCGACCTCGCTGCAGGTCGATCGGGGCACATTCGTGATGGGCGTCCGCCTGTGGCGCCTCAAGGGTCGAGGCTGGTGGCGGGATGTGCGCGTCACGGGCACGTGGACCAAGACCAAAGCCGGCTTCGATTTTCAGGCCATCGAGGCGAACGAGGTGGACCAGTCCAAAGGTGCCGCACTCGTCGACCCCCTGGCCGCGCTTGTCGAAGGCCGGATCCTGCATGCGGTCGAAGATGCGGTGAGCCGAAGCGTGCCGGGTGGGCTGGACTCCACCGTCGGTGGCATCCGCGTGCAACCCCTCGTTTCGCGTGTGGCACCCATCCGAGATCAGCTCTCGGCCGGAGGCACGGCTGTGGTCACCGGGGGCAAGGTCAAGCCGGCCGGCAAGCCCAGTCCATCGGGCAAGGGCTCCAACCGCAAGTAGGTGGCGCTCGCGCGAAAAGGCCTACGCTTCGGTGATGGATGGCGTTCCCTGACCACACCGTCACGACGGGCGCGCGTTGTGCGTGCTACCGTCCAGAGAATCGTGTGGAGGAGCGCAAATGCCCACCTTGTCGCTGACCCGAGCGCTGGCCGCCCTGCTGGTCGTCACCGCCGTTGGCACCTCGGCCTGTGAAGAGACCGGCCTAGTGCCGCTACAGCGCTTCATTTCGCCGCTGGATGGACAGACGGGGTGGGATCCCAACACCCCTCTGGTGATTCGGGACGAAGGCATGTCCGTGCCCCCCGACTACCCGCTCCCCGCCTTGGTCCGCGTCGTTGACATCGACCTGGGCGGGTTCATCGAGGGCCGCACTGAGCGCAATGGGAGCACCCTAATCTTCACCCCAGATTCAGCGTTTGAAGCAGACAAACGCTATGGTTGGGTCGTGGACATGCCAGAGCCCGTGCCCCACGGGCCGGAGCTCGTCTTCGCCGAAACGCTGCAAGAGCCGGCGGTGTTCGACACCACCAGCGACATCGATGTGCTCGCAGGCACGCTGGGGGACGATGGCCAGGTGTGCCTCGTCCTGTCGCGACTGCTCACCGCCGAAGACACGGGAAACTGGAGCATCGAAGTCGACGGCGAACGCGTCGACAACGTCGTGGGCTCGCTCCTGGACCGCACTGAGTGGCTCGGTGCGCTCTCGTTCCCCGAAGGCGACGATGGCGTCGATGTGTTCTGCTTCGATCCACCCGACAGCTCGCCATCGGAGTTCCCCTTGGTGACCGATGGCGCCCGCGTCCGCCTCTACTGGGGCGCCCGAGACCCATGGCTCATCGAAGTCAACGCCGGCGCGCCGTTCTCAGCCGTCGAGCGCCTGCGCAGGGGTGCCCAATGAGCCGCCTATGCGCCCTCGCGTTGTTCAGCCTGCTCACCGGGCCCTCCGCCTTCGCCCAAGACAGCGACGACCCGTGGGCCCAGCCCTCCGACGAGTCCGATGACGACAAGAGCGACTCCGATGCGGACGACAAGGAAGAAGACGCCCCCGCCGACCCGTGGGCGCCTCCCGGAACGACCGATTCAGCGCCCGACGAGGTGCCCCCTCCCACTGAACTGGCGCTCCCCGTCGA
>JBGCER010000008.1:0-9960 GCA_045106515.1 Myxococcota bacterium | reverse complement strand
GTGGGTTTCGGGGTACTTTTCCGGGTCCATAATCCACAGTTTCATGCGGTCTGCGAACTGGTTGCCGCCCAGGGTACCCACGCCCATGAACAGGAACACGCCAAAGAGCACGGCCATGGGGATGTACGAGAGCAGGGGCAGCATGAACAGGGACGCGCCGATGAGCACGTGGATGGCGATGTTGGACACCCGGTTCTCAAGCACGCCCAGGCCAGGCCCACCGCCTTTGGTGCGCTCCAGGCTCTTCACGTGATTGAGGGAGCGAACGACCGCGCCAACGACCCAGGGCAAGCCGAACATGCTCATGATGCCCAGCAGGGTGCCCATGACGGCGATGTCCCAATGGTAAGCGGGACCTTTGAGCAGCTTATTGTCGGGGCTGTTGATGAGCCGCGCGGTGATGTTCTGATTGAACCACACCAATAGGGTGAGCAGCATGGCCGGCAGCGCCGCGGCACCCCACACCCACATAGGCGCGTCCAGGGGATTGACGAGCCAAGAGCGGTCGACGGTGGGCTGCAGGCGGTCGGGCACCGGCAAGGCGGGCAGCTCGACGGTGTACAGGAGTAACGCCAGGCCGCTCATCGCAAAAATGGCGATGGCAGGGCCAAAATCAGCGAGGAACTCTCGCACCCATCCCAAGAGGAAGGGCGAGCGCCGGAACTGGGACAAGCCTCGGGCGATGACGAAGGTACCGACGGCGAGGATCAGCGTAAGTAGTGCAGTATCGTCGGCGATGAGCGGATCGGTGAACCCGCCGGAGATGTCCTCGACAGCCTTGACGATAAAGATGAGCCCGATGAGAGCCGCGAAGATCTCATCGGTAAATCGGGAGAACCAGCGAATCAGCACGCTGGCGTCGGTGGCGGCAAGGATCCACATGAACACCATGGACCACAACCCGACCCACGCCGCGGTGGCCAGGAAGGGAATGTCGTACCGCACACACAGCCCGTAGAGGATGCCGGTGAAGATGATGTTCGGCCCAGTTGCACCCACGATAGCCATAGGCTGACCGGCGAATACGGCCCATAATATGCCGCATATTGCCGAGGCCATCAAGGTCTCGACGGCGCCGATCTGGCCTCCGGTGAGCTCGTGGAGCAAGCCGCCAAACGCGATCGCGGGGGCCAGGCAGGCGAAGAACATGAACAGCGTCGAGGCGAGGACCTTGCCGCTGATCCCGACGCGGAAGTCGTCGAGCCACCAAGGCAAACGCCGTCGAAGGTCCGCGGCCATGCCGCCGAAGGGCCGTCCGCTGTAGCGAAGCCCCGGGGGCATATCGACGAGGCCGACCTTGCGGCTCAGGGCCTCTTCGTAGATCGCCAGGAGCGCGGCGGGCGTCGGTGCCGCCAGAGCCGCTTCGCGGAAGGTGGGCTCGTGCATGAGCTTGGCGAACTCAGCAGCGAGGGCCATGCGCGGGTGCGTCTTGTGGTTGGAGAGCAGCACCCAAGCGAAGCGAATAGGCGCGCCGTCCGAACCGCAGGCCGGACTGTCCTCCTTCAGACGAATCAGCGCGGAGAGGGGTGGGCCAGGCACGTCCACGTAGTCGTGGATGACGGCGACGCTGTTCTCGACCACGTCTGGGCCCCGATCCAGCTCACGGCGCAAGGCCTCTTGAACCGCCGCCCGGTAGGCGTCATCGACGCCCGACGTCTGGTCGAATGCCGGGGCGACGGTCATTACCGCGTCGTGCAAGTCGGGTGCGGCGACGTCAAGGAGTACGACAGGCTCGGAGGTGCCTTCGATGGTACGAAACATGGACTCTCTCAGGGTAGCCCGCCACCCGGTGGGTGGTGAGGTGGCGCAGGGCGAGTGTACGCTGACCGAGGCGACGGCGCAGGCACGGTTTCACTGGTGGAGACGCGGTGTGCAGACCCCAAGGGACGCGGTGACCCGGCTCTGAGCGCGTTCCAGCGGCCCGGGGTTCGGCCCATGAAGCAACCTGGCGCGGCGCGACGAGGACGGGGTCCCGCCCCCGCAGCACGAGGATCTATCCACCAGTGCCGGGCCAGGCCGCGTGCAGGGCCCGGCGCAAAATTAGACCGGTTCGGTGAGCTGTCCTTCAGAGGCAATTCGAGGACCGGCGACACAGGATGGAGGTCCCGAGTCTGGATCGAGTCGACGACTGCGGCCAACACAGTCCATAGTACAGAAGGAGATCGCCCCATGCGTACACTACTATTCTGCCTCTCACTCGCGGCAAGCGCGTGTGCCGGGCCCTTCGATGGCCCCTCTCGACTCACCGTGGATGGCGACAATGTCGCGTTGACCGATCCGGCCTGGTCGACATGCACCGATACCACCGACTGTGTTCGCGTCAGCGCATTGTGCTCTACGTGCTGCGTCGACCACGCGATCAACAAGGTACACCTGGACGCCTACAACTCTCAGTGGCTCGCGCTGTGTAGCGACTACGAGGGCGGAAGCTGCGATTGCGAAGGACCCACCGATGTCTTGAGCTGCGATGACGGTGTGTGCGTCTTGGTTCCCGAATAGGCTCCGGCCCCGCCTAGCCCCCCAAGCCCATATGACCGGCCAAGTCCATCCTCCACCGCCCGGATGGCACGTCTTCTCCCAACAATAGAGCGCGGCAAAGGCGCGCGATGGACGCGCCACCCAACATGATGTCGCTGCCGGTCTGGGGGTAGCTCACGTGGGTGCGCCCCAAGCCTCGCAAGCTGGCCTCAACGCGGTCATCGAGAGGCCCGATGAGGCGGTCGAAGAAGGCCACCCGGCTGTCTTCGTCGACGGGGGGCGCCGCCCCTTCGAGCACGCCATGAAAGGGCTGATGATCGGGGTCTCGCCTATAGTTTTCGAGGTCGAGCAAACCGCGAAAGCTGGTCTCCATCACCAGGGGGATCCCCTGTCTCGCCGCCGCAGCACGCAGCGCCATCTTGACGGGGAAGGCGTCGCACGCGTCCACCACCACGTCCAAGCCGCGCAAGAAGTCGTCGGCGGCCTGGAGGTCCAAGGCACCGGGCCACACGTCCACGTCCAGGTACGGGTCGAGCTCGTACAGCCGGCGGGCACAGGCGATGGCTTTGGGCAGGCCCAGTTGGGGCAGGCCCTGGGGTACCCGGTTGAGGTTGGACAGCTCGAGCTCGTCGCCGTCGATCAGGCGAAACCGGCCGACGCCCTCCAAGGCCAAGGTCCGCGCCATGGCATGGCCAACCGACAGCCCCACGATGCCCACCCGCCCCTGGGCTAGGCGCTCTTGTTCATCCGCCAGGATGACGTCGCGATTGCGAGAGGTGCGGATGACCCGGTACGGCTCGCGCTCTACGATCCGCACCAGGAGCGGAATCCAGTGGTAGTAGACCCACGGGCCGGCGGGCGGCGCGGGCGGGGTTGTCTGCCCGGACGGGTCGGAGATCTTCTGATACTCCCGCTGCATGCTCGGCACCAAATCACGCCGCTGAACCCCGTGCAACGCGTTCAACCGCTCATCGTCGCGACCTTCCCACAACAGCTCGATATCCATGTCAGCGCTCTCCCATGGTCGGCACCCAAGGTTGAAGTCGATCGCGCCAGGCGAGCATCCGCTCCCTGGCGCTCCCATCGGCCAGGGGCATGCGGACCGGGTCGCGCATGACCATGGGCGTGGTGGTCATGCCGGCGGGGTACTCGAACGACGCCAAGTGCGGGCAGGGCTCGAAACCAAGCTCGGCATAGCGGCCCTTCATATGGTCTGGAGCGGTGCCCACGGCGTCAGCCCCAAAGAACGCGATCGCTGAAACTGCAACTTCGAGCATTATTTCTACGTCCTGCCTCTTGGCGAGCCGCCCCCGCATGGTGCCGGACAGCTCCACGGTCCCCGGCGTCAGCACGCTCCACTCGCGGCCGATCCCCTCCAGCATCACCGCACTCGGCAGGTCGATGCCGCGAATGCACGCGGCGCGATGGACCGACACGCCCGACAGCACCACGTCTTCGCGCATGCCCAACACGATGGCGATCCGGCTAGCGCGGGCCGATGTCTCTTCATGATTGCCCAACACGGTAGACACGCCATACCGCGAAAACGCCCTTCGACGCACCACCCGATACCGCTCTGCCCACTCGGCCAACGGCGACACAATGAGGACGCGGTCCAGCGTCGCCTCAGGAGCTTGTACGGGAACTGTGTACATGATGAGCCCTTGTGGAAAGCTCCGCCATTCTACCGGTCTGGGATCGAACGTGTGGCATTGGGGGACCCGTGGCAGACTACGCCCTCGACGGTCCACACGGGATGGCCATCTGTGTCAGAAGCCCACGCGCGATCCTTGGTCCTGGTCTCGGCACACCCGGAGCGCTGCCTTCGTCGGGTGACCGAGGCCTGGGTCGCCCCGCCGTCGGTGCGGTCGATCGCCGTCGAGGACCTGGGCGCTTTGCCCCTCGCCACCATCGCGATGATCGACGTAGACGGGCTCGGGTCTGCTGCGATGGCCGCAGCCACAACCCGTGCCCAACGCTGTCCTGACCGCACCCTCTTTGTGGTGCCGCCCGCCGGGAGCCAGGCCCTGTCCACCGAGCTGGCCCAGCTCGGCAGCTTTCGCCATGTGCTATCGGAACAAAGTAGGAACCTCGACTTTCGCTTGACGATCGACCGATTGCTTGGCGACCCCGATCCCGGCGTCCAGGCCTACGTGCCTGGCGTGGACCTGCGCGAACACGCCCTGCGCGGCGCGGACGACCGCCAGGCAGCCCTGGCATTGGTCGAAGACGCCGCCCAGGCCCATTCCATCCCAGGTCGACTGACCGAGCTCGCCCTGACCGTCGCCGAAGAGCTAGTCACCAACGCCCTGTACAACGCGCCCGTCGCCCCCGACGGCGCACCGATGTACCGCCACCTGTCCCGCGCAACCCCCCTGCCCGCCCCGGTGCGCCCGCCCGGACGAATCCAAGTCGCATGCGACGGCCTCACCCTGGTCATCGCCGTGCGCGACGCCTTCGGCTCCTTTCCCCTCGAACGCATCGACGATGACCTGCGCCGTATGGTCCAGCCCAGCGGGCATCAGGTCGTCGGGGGCGAGGGTGGCGCCGGGCTGGGTCTGGTGATGGCCTACCGCGGCGTCGAGCACCTACACATCGACCTGGTGCCCGGGCGCTCGACCCAAGTCATTGGCATCATTGGCCTCCAAGGCGGCTTCCGACGCTTCGCCCGCGCTGGCCACTCCTTCAACCTCTTCATTTCCGAGGACGCATGACCTCCAGACTCAGCCATTCCTTTGCTGACGAGACCCGCTCCCACGCCAGCCTATCTGGAATCATCAGTGAGGACGCCGACTTCTCCGAGATTATCGCCGCGGCCCAAGCTCACCCGTTGACGCTGCGCCTGGGGGACATCCAGCGCATCAGCTCCACCGGGGTGCGGGAGTGGATCCTGTTCATGCGGGCCGTCGCCGACGCGCCTCACGCCGTGACCCTGACTGAGGTCGCCCCCACTCTGGTGCGCCAGCTCAACATGATCGATGGCTTTGGGGGATCGGCCGTCATCGCGTCGGTGGTGCTGCCCTACTACTGCGACGCCTGCGGAAAGGAGCACGCCCAGGTGCTGGCGGTAGGCCCCGATGATCCCCGGGACATCGATGCCCATCGCCCCTGCCCCCACTGCGGTGAGCAGGCTGAATTCGATGATCTACCGTCGAGCTACCTGGCCTTTTTGGGTGCGCCATAAGGATGGAGCGCCCCCCAAGCCGGATCGCAGACTACGTCGTGGGCTCAGAGCTGGGTCGCGGGGCCTCGGGAGTGGTGTACTCCGCCCACCGAAACGGCAGGGCCTACGCCATCAAATTACTGGCGAGCACCAGCGCTAGCGCCCGCCTGCAATTTCGTCGAGAGGCCGCCGCTGTCGCCCGCTTACGCCACCCGGGCCTCGTGCAGGTCGTCGAGCTGGCCGAACAAGAAGGGCAGCTCTACCTGGTGATGGACTTGGCCTCGGGCGAGAACCTGGCCACGCAGATCGCGGCGTCCGCCCTCTCTGATGAACAGGCGGCGCACATCGGGGCCCAGCTCGCCGACGCCTTGGCCGAGGTGCACCGTCACAGTCTGGTGCACCGCGATGTAAAGCCCGAGAACGTCGTGCTGGACGCCTCTGGCGTCGCCAGGCTGCTCGACTTTGGCCTCGTGGGCCAGGCCCTCGAGACCGGGTCTGTCGGCACCCTCGCCTATGCGCCCCCAGAGCAGCTCGGCATCATGGCCCGACCGGTGGGACCGGCTGGCGACCTCTATGCGTTGGGGGCCACGCTCTTCGAGTGCGTGACGGGCCATCCCCCCCGCGATCCCAGCAATACCAGCCGCTTCCTGCACCAAATGGCCACCGAACCCGCGCCGAGCGTGGCCTGGGTCCGCCCGCAGACCCGGCCCGCCTTTGCGGCGATCCTCGATCGGCTCTTGAAGACCGACCCAGACGACCGCTACCAGTCCGCCGAACGTCTGGCCGAAGACCTACGGCACTTGGACCGCCTCGACGAGCGCCTGCGCGACGGAGACGTCGACGTCCTCTCGACCCAACACCCCGCCGTGTCGGTGCGGTTTCCCTTGGTGGGACGATCCGCCGAGCAGGCCGCTATCGCCCACGCCTGGGGCGCGGCGAAGGTCGGTGATGTGGCCTTCCTTCGGATCCTCGGCGAAGCTGGGAGCGGAAAAACCCGCCTAGCCACCGAGTTTTCGAGCCGCATGCAGGCCGAGGGTGTGTTGGTACTTCGGTGCAAGTGCCAGCAAGTGGAGCGCACTCCGTTCGCTGCGGTCCGAGAAGCCGCAGATCACCTGGCAGAGCAGCTCATGGCGCTCCCCAGCGACTCTCGCGATCGCATCGTCGCACGGGTCAACCAGGCCGTCGGCGCCCATACGATGCTGCTGGACGGCGTGTCTCCGGCGCTCGCCGAGCTGCTCGGCACCAAAGAAGCCACCGAGACCATCGAGCCCACCGGCGAGCGGGAGCGCTTCTTTCGGGCGATCGCCCACGTCTTCGCCGCCGTGGCCAGCGAGGCGACGCCGGTGGTGTGGATCGTCGATGACCTGCAGTGGCTCGACCCCGACAGCTCCCAGGTCTTTGCCTATCTCTGCGGCTCACCCGAGCTGCGGCACCTCTTGGTCCTCGCCCTGGCCCGGCCCCACGATGGCGCTTCCCCGCCCGCCACCATGGACATCGCCGGGCTGCGAGCCGCGCCAGACATCACGCTCGCGCCCCTCACGCTCGCACAGGTGACCCAGCTCACCCAGGGCCAGCTCGGCGGTCGCCCCCTCCCTGTCGAAATCGACCAAAAGATCGCCCAAGCCACGCGGGGAAACCCTTTCGCCATTGGCGAATACATCAGGGCATTACTCCATAGTGGAAGCCTTCAGGTCACCGAGGGCGGATGGGCTCTGCGGGCCGAAGACCTGGACGCGCTCGGGCTGCCGGACGACGTGATCGCTCTGGTGCTGCGTCGGGTCGACGCCCTAGAGCGGGGGCCGGTCGACGTCCTCCATGCGGCGGCGATCTTGGGGCGCCCCGTCTCGCCACCCTTCCTGACAGCGGTGGTGGACCGAGACGCTGTAGAGGTGCTCGGTCACTGCGATCAGCTCGTCGCAGACGGGTTTCTTGAGCGCGGAACCGACGGCTCGCTCACGTTCCATCACGATCGCATCCGCGAGGCCGTCGCCACCCGGCTCGACGCGACCGCCGCTCGTGGTCTCAACCAGGCGGTGGCCGATGTGCTGCACACCCAAGGCGCGACGTCACCACGCCAGATCTACGCCCTCGCCCGCCACTTGGCGGCCGGTATGGTGCAGCGCGATCCTGCGGCGGTCCTGCATGCAAACCTGGCCGCCGGGACCTGCGCTCTAGAAGAGCACGCCTACCTGCTCGCGTTCCAGGCCCTCACCGTGGCGCACGAGCTCGCCAACGACGGCGTAGAGCTGTCCGCGCCCGACCGCGTGACCCTGCTTGTGGCCCTTGGACGGGCCGCGGCCATGACCGGAAACCTGGACGTGGCCATTTCGAGCCTGAGCGGCGCCCAAGACCTGGCCACCTCTAAAGAGCAGGCGTTTGAGCTTCAATATTTGATGACACTCACCCTCGCGAGCCAGGGTCGAAACGACGACGCCCTCGCAGCGCTCTACCGCTCCTTCGAGATCGCAGGCCGGCCCTTCCCCCGCTCGCTGCCGGCGCAAGCGGTGGGTCTGTTGTGGGCGGCGCTCACGGGCATGGTCACCTATGGGCTAGGTCTGGGAAGTCCCGTCGATGGAGAGGACCTGCGCAGCCGATTGGTGACGTCGCGGCTGCACTACGCCGGCTCTATGCTGGCCCTCTTCGACGGCGACACCTTCTTGATGGTGCAGTTCATCGTCCGGGACTTCCTCAATGTGCAGCGACTGCGAGCCTGTCCTGAAAAGGCGATCGCGACCACGGTCTACGGTGCGGTCCTCGGCACGCTGCAGCTGACCCCGCTCATGCGGCACTTCACCTCGGCGGGGGTGGCGATGGCCCAGGATCTGGCCGATCCGGCTGCGGTGGCCGTGTGCACCGCCTACCAAGGCTGCGGCCATAAGTGGGCTGGGCAACTCGATCGCGGCACCGAGCTACAGCTCCAGGCCCTGCCGATGCTGGTGCAATATGTGCCGGGCTCTTGGTATACGGCCATGATGATTTGCGAGCAGGCGTACTCGTACCAACACGCCGGAAACGCCGCGGCCGCTCACGCCCACATCCAGGCGATGCTCCCGGATTTGGAACGAACGAACAACCGAATGTTCGTCTACAACACCCTGGCTGTGGACTACGCAGCCCGACGAGTGCTGGGCGATCGCGGAGGAGCCGCAGCCCTATGGTCCAGCTTGGAACAAGACTTTGAAGGGCTCGCCGACACCGGATACGCCCAGCTAGCTCGGGTGCAGGCGAGCTTTGAGGACTTCTTGGACCGCCGAGAGACCGGCCCTGAAGTGCAAGCGATGATCGATGCCTTCGCCGACACCCTGGGCGAGGACTACTACAGCGCCTATGCGCGGATTCTCTACGGCTACGCCTACCTCGACCGCGCCGATCTGAGCCAAGGCGCGGAGCGAGATGCCGCCATTCGCCGTCTGCGTCGACACTTGTGGTCGACCCTGCCCCGAGCCCTCGCGCCGGTGTTCCGCGTGCACCTCATCATCTGGCGAGCGGGGATCGACCGGCTGCACGGCCGAACCGCCCGAGCCGAAGCGCGTCTTCGCAAGGCCGAGGACCTGATTCGGCAGACCACGAGCGCTTGGGCCACCTATCGAATCAGCCTGGAGCGAGCCGCCCTCGCCGCCGGTCACGCTAGCGGCACACGCCACGCGAAAATGGCCCTAGATATTGCCACAACCCAAGGGTGGCGCCAGAAGGCTCAGTCCGTGCGCCAGCGGTTCGGCCTGGGAGCCACCAGCGGACGGACCCGGTCACCCGCCCGAACAACCTTGTCCGCACCCGGATCCACCGACCGACATCGCCGTTTCGCCGATGCCTTGCTGCAAGTCAGCCTCGCCTCGGTGAGCTCCCTGGCCCCCGACGCCCACGCGCGGCAGACCCTCGACGCGGTGACCCGAACCTTCGGCGCCGAGCGCGCGCGGTTCTACCTTTTGGACGAAACCACGGGCACACTGGGCCTCCTGGCGTCGTCCGGATCCGGGGCCGACACCGTCAGCCAGACGGTGCTCGACCGAGTCATAGCGACCAATGAGCCCTTTGTATCTGTCGATTCCGGCGACGGGGATGGTGTAAGCGGCGCGAGCATCCAAGCCCACGGCCTGCAGAGCATCATGGCCGCTCCCCTCCGGTTCCAAGACCGGGTCATCGGCGTATTGTACCTCGACAATCGCTTGGCCAAAGGTGTGTTTTCCGAAGACGATGTGGAGTTGCTGCTGGGGCTGGGCGCCCACATCGCCATCGGGGTCCAGACCGCGCGCACCGCCCAAGTCGAGCTCGAACGGGCGGAGCTCGAACGGGACCTGGAGCTAGCGGCGGCGGTCCAG
>JBGCER010000007.1:0-7888 GCA_045106515.1 Myxococcota bacterium | reverse complement strand
GAAGTCACCTTGGCCAACAGTTTTCGCCGCTGAACGCCGCCGGGCCGCCAGGGCTGCGCCCAACGCATGGGAGCCGCTCGGCCTTGGGCTGGCCCTCCGTCCGCGAGGCAGCCAGCTGCCTCCGGGCGGATTCCGCCGCTCCGGTGGCGGGCGCTCCGCGACGGCGAAAGCTGCGTTTCGCCCCCACGGCCGCAGCTATCGACAACAACCACAGGGCGAAACGCAGCAGTCGCCTCTCCTCCGGGCCCAAAACCTACACGGCGCAAGCCGCCCTACGGCGGCTGGCTGCCTCGCAGACTCCGGGGCATGCCTCGCAAGCTCGGCCCGTCGTCTACCAGTCATGCGTTGGACGCCATTCCCCCGAGCCTATTGGGAGGCAGAGCTGTTCTCGAATGTCCGAGGAGAGCGATGCGGTTCAGCGCACCGACAACTCGTCGGGATCTCGTCTGCTATCCCAAATCCTGAGCACGACCACGGCTTCCTGGTCCACCAGGTAGATGATTCGATAGGGTCGCACTACGACATGCCGATAGGCACCAACGGGTTGTAGGTCCTGGGCAACGGGACCCGATTCGGGCTGGTCCGCAACCTGCCTGGTCGCAAGGCGGATACCTCTTGCGAGCTCGCGCGCGGCCTTGGGGTCATTCTCGCGGACGTATTCGTACGCGTTTTGCAGATCTCGGAACGCGGACGGAGTCCAGCGAATCAAGTGCCCGGTCGGTTTGCCGTCAGCGCTGCCTCGATCAGTCACGGCCTTCCCATGTGGTCAGCAGCGCGTCGACCTCATCGCTGTTCACGTACTTGCCAGCCTCGTGCTCCTTCCGCGCGGCGTCAACGGCCCCCTGCAGGCTTGCCCGTCGGCTTGCGGCTTCGAGTTGCTCGAATGCCTCCAGAGACAGGAGCACCGCGACTCCTCGGCCGTGACGGGTCAGCACCACTGGCCGGCCAGTCCGCTCAACCTGATCGACTACATCCGAGGCGCTACGCTTCAAATCGGTAATCGAGCGCAGGTCTTCACTTAGCTTGATTGCGGCGGCCATGCTCACCTCCGTGCTGAATATAGCCCCCAAGTTGGTGCTCTACAAGGTGCGACCTTTCATGCCAAATGGCGTCGTTCCCTGGGGCGCGCGTCGGAACACCGCCCAACGCATGGTAAACGCTGCGCTTCGCTTGGCCTCCGCTTCGCTCCAGCACAGACCTCTCTCCGCTCGCCACGTCGTCTACCGGTCTCGCGTTGGAGCTCCCCAACCCCCGCTTTCGTCTGTAATCAAAGCACGGTCGGAGCGACCCTTCATCGCCCCCCTACCGAGGCGCCCGCCACACATACCCGACGACTCCCACCAGCTCGTACCCGAGCTCCACTGAGCGTTCCGACTCTCGCACGCTGATCGTGTACAGGTGATCGTCGGTGGCCTCGTTGTACATGCCATACAGGCGGGCGCCGTCGCACAGGTCGGTGCTGCCGATGAATCCGAGGGTCTTCTCTGGAGCGTTGTCGAGGCTCTCGCAGGTGGGCGATGTTGTGAGAAAGCGCTTTCCACCTTCATTCGCGCATCGGAACAGCGGCACCGTGCCCGGGGCCTCGACGGCCATCACGTCGAAGTAGCGCTCGGAGTAGATGTCTTGGTCCAGGGCCTCGGCTTCGGCCACATCGAGGCCGTAGAGGTGTCCGACCGGCCCGTCCGAGCGGTAGACCGCCGCACGACAGCCCTCCAGCTCCTCGTCGCAGTCGCCGTCACAGTCGTCGTCCACGCCATTGCAGGTCTCGACCGGAGGATCACACACCGGCGCGCACGCGTTCGCGCAGTCCAGGCTGCCAAGGCTGCCGCAGGTGGTCTCGCACGCGCCGCCCGCGATGCACAAGGCCTTCTCCTCGCAGCCGTTGAGCGGGTCGCCGTCGCAGTCGCCCCAGCCCACCTCGCACGCGCCGAGCTCGCACCCGCCGTTGACGCACACAGGCAGGGCGTGATCGATGACGCAGGTGTTTCCGCAGTCGCCGCAATTGAAGGGATCTTCGTCGATGTCCGTGCACGAGCCTTCGCAGACGTCGGCGGGGCAGTCCGGCGGCCACACGACCGGGTCCACATCGGTGGGCTGTGGCGTCGTGCCGGTGCAGCCGAGCAGCAAGGCCAGCGTGAGCGTCCCCCTCATCGAAGCAGCTCGGTGAAGGATTCGCGGGTCTCAGCGCCGCTGAAGCCGAAGTCCTCGAAGGGCAGACCCAGGGCTTGCAGCGCCGTGAGCTGGGCCCGGGCCAGGTTGCCGCCCGCCTCGCGCACGTGAACGCCGCGCTCCAGGCCTCCCGCCGCACCCCCGACCAGGACGACCGGCAGCTCTGCGACGCCATGGTTCCACCCCTCTCCGTACTCCGACGTGCCGTACAATAGCATTCTATCGAGAATCGTATTTCCAGCCGCATCTTTATGAGATTCGAAAGCCCGGGCCACCTGTGCGAAGGCGCGCATATGCTGCAGGGTGCCAGCCACCACATCCTCCCAGGCGCCGTCATGACAGTTCTTGTGGTGTCCCTCGCGCACGCCCACATCGCTGAACACGTGGGTGCTGCCAGGTGCGGTGAGCATAAAGCTGAAGCTCCGGGTCATGCCGCAGCCCAAGGCGATCGACAGCATGTCCGCCATCACGCCCGTGTCTTCGGTGAAGCTGATGGGGTCACCCGGGTACGCGGGGACCTCGCAGGTGGCCGCGATGGGGTCCAGGCGCCGCTGGACCTCGTATAGATGCTCCAGGTGCTCGTCCAGACGCGTCTGATCGGCAGCTCCCAGCCGACCGCGCAGGCTGCCGGCGTCTTCGAGCACCGCGTCGAGCAGGGCGCCGCGTCGCCGCAACGAAGGATCGCCATCCTGCACACTAAAGAGCTGGGTGTAGAGGATGCCGGCGTCGCTGATCGGCGGGTTGACCGAGCCTGGCCCATTGTGAGAGATGGCGTTCCAGTGCCCATAGTCGTGGAATCGCGCTCGGCTGACCCCGACGTGGATCGAGCGGTAGCGCGGGGCCTCGCCCAGGTAGAAGTCCGGATGGCGAGCCACGACCTGATCCAGGGTGGGCCGAAGCGAGGTGAGCAGGTTCGCCGGGTAGTCGGACACTTCGCTGCGGGGGCGATCGCCGGTCGTCGCCACCATGAAGCCGCGCACGTGGCCATCGTTCTCCCCGGCCGAGTGCTCGGGGACGTCCGCGTGGGGCGTCAGGCCGGTGATCACCGTGGGCGCATACGCAGCGAGGGGCGCGAGCAGCTCCGTGGCGTCGAAGCCAGGACCGACGGTGCTCGGGGTCCACAGATCTGGGTGGCCGTGGTTGCCCTGCTCCACGCCGTGCTTGGCGTGCCACGGCAGGCCGTTCGCCCAGAAGAGCAAGCCGAAGATCGGCTCATCGGCGTCCTCGGCGCTGGACCGGAGGGGCAGCATCGCGTCCAGCAGGGGCAGACCAAGGGCGACGGTCGAGCCGGCGAGGGCTCCACGGAGCAGCGTGCGGCGAGACAGGCGCTTCATGGGGCCCCCTCGACCGGAGCCACCGCTCGGAAGCTCTCGTGGGTCACCAGGGCGATCAGAAGCTCCTGGAAGCGATACTCCGAGGCGATGAAGGACGCCTCGATCTGCTCGATGCTGACGAGGTCATCACGGGTCTCCACCCGCCCGTGAGCGTGGCGGAAGAGCTGCAGGGTCATGCAGGCCGGCACGCGCGGATCCTCGGCCAAGGCGACCGCCAAGGAGCGGGCACCATCGAGGGGCTCACCGGACAGGGCCCCCGACGCATCGATAGGCAGTCCATTGTCGAGCTCCCGCCAGCGACCGACCGCATCGAAGTGCTCAAAGAGGAAGCCCGGCGGATCGGTCAAGGCGTGGCAGTAGGCGCAGTCCGGGTCGGATCGATGGCGCTCCAGGCGCTCGCGCAAGGTCCGCGGCTCGCCATCGTCGTCGCCTTTGATCTCCAGGTCCACATCGCCGGGAGGCGGAGGCACAAACTCGCAGAGGATGCGCTCCATGACGAACTTGCCGCGCAGCGTCGGCGACGTGTCGATCGGGTGGGCATTCATGGTCAAGAAGGCGCCTTGGGACTGGATTCCGGCTCGAGGACCGTCCGCCGGTAGCTCGACGGGGACAAAGGTGATCGGCGAGACCTTGGGCACCGGCAGGCCATAGTGAGCGGCGAGCTCCGGATTGACGAAGGTCCGGCGACCGCTGTAGAGCGCGCGGATGTCGGCGTTGCGGCGGTGGACCAGATCGTCGACGACCAGGTGGACCTCCGTGCGCATGGCTCCGGGCAGACTCGCCGTGAACTCGGGGTAGGCCTCCGGGTCACGGGTGACCTGACCCAGGCGACCGAGGTCCAGGTACTGGTCGAAGAAGGCCCGAGTGGACCTGCGGGCGCGCTCGTCGGCCAGCAGACGCCGGGCCTGGACCTCGATTCCGGCGGCGGAGTTCAGATCTCCGCGCGCCGCAGCGGCGAGCAGCTCGGAGTCGGGCGTGGTGTCCCACAGCAAGTAGGAGAGGCGCGACGCCACCTCGAAGCCCGTCAGGCGGAGGCGGCTCGCGTCCTGTGCATCCGGCTCGCCGATCTCCACCCGGTACAGGGCGTGGGGAGACTGAAGCAGGCCGGTGACCGCGCTCTCGACGCCCGTCCACGGATCGCCTTCGGCCAGGTCCGTAGCGACCCACGTCCACAGCTCCAGCTCGGTTGCCCTCAAGGGGCGTCGATATGCACGCAGCCCAAAGTCCTCTAAAAAGGCGCGTACACACGCATCGCCAGGAGTGACCGGCTCACAGCCGACCAAGGCACGACGGCGCTCAGGATCAAAAAAGACCAGGGCGGTCGACGCCGCGACGGCGGCCTCGACCCGGTCCACGCCCAGCTCCGAATACGGCGTCGTGGCCGCTCCGATGGACCGGAACAAATTGGGCGAGTCATCGGGCTGAAGCTCCGCATACGGCACCGGACCGAGCAGATCGACGAGGGTGTTGCGGAGCTGCGGAGCGGTGAGCCGCTGAAACGGCGCGGGCTCGACCGGGACGGGCTCGGGCTCCGCGGTCGGGCCCACAGGCCTCCCCTCCCCCGAACAAGCGAGAGCCAACAGGGGCCAGAGAGGGAGGTAGCGCATGGGGCCGATCCGGGACGGCCCCTATGGTAGCGCGTGATGCGCTGGGTTGGGGGCGGAACCCGCCGGCGGAGGGCAGGTCCGCGGCGGAGGCGAGGTCGCCGAGAGCTGTCGTTTATTCCGGGATTCCGGGTTTGGGCGACAGCGGGCTGGATCCGCGTTCGCGAGTGTTGAGACACGGACTGGACGACCGTCCATTCGGCTCGAACAGCGTTGATGACAGGGTTGATCGGGGCGGGACGTCGGGTTGTGGCGCTTCGGGTAGACGGGGTCATCTCGGTCGGTATCGACCGGCGCGTTTAGCAGGTGTGGGCAGGTGTGGGCGACAGGCGGCGTCGCCTAAAAGGAGGAAAAATTGAGGGTGGTGGCGGGTATGGGTGCGTTACCAGCCACGGCCGATTCGCTGCGATTCGGCTCGTGTATTAGGTGGTGGGGTAACCCTGGCTCCACCGTTTAACGGCGCAAGCGGCCCTACCTCGAGAGTCGCGCCCTTCCACGGCACCCAACCCCAAGTTTCCAGAACGCAAATGCACGAATCAGAGCACCATCTTTCGGCACAGGAAGGGGCCCGCCACTTGCAGAGATGTCGCGTGGAAAACGGCCTGATTGCAACGTTGATCGTCGTGGTCTCGCTGCTCGCCATCGTGGGCTTCACGGCCGCGGCGCCGTCCAGCATTTCTGCACAAGTTCATATCAAAATCATCACCTCTGTCGTGTTGCTAACGTCTATAATTTGCCCCGCGACGTGCTACATGGGCATCACTGTCTTCCGGCGACGAAGACAGTCTCAGATCGCCGACCGGTTTCGGCCGATGCTAGAGCACATTCAGAAGGAGCGCGCCCGTCCCCCGGCATGGGGCTGGTTCGTTTGGTTCTTTGCTGGCATTGGGTTGACCACCGCGTCAGGCGGCATCTTGTTTGGTGACCTAATCACCAACGGCGCAGCTGGGCTCGTACTGCAGCACCCTTTCGTCGTGCCCCCCGCGATAGCGGTTCCCTTAGTCCTTCTAGTGTCGGCTCGGTATCTGGTGCAACGACTGGTCGTCGCGCGAGCGCTCCGGATGGGAACAAGCGCGAACGCGCCCCACACGCATCTGGCCGCAATAGACAAAGCGATGTTCCCGAGCCTGCATGCCCTGGGTGCCGCTTGGCGGCTGCTTGGCCAGGAGCGCAGCACCGAAGCATGGCGGGCCTTTCTTGAAGTGCTGAAGACACCTTCGTTCATTCCCACTAGCGCGACCTTTCGAGGCATGGCCCTGGCCTCAGTGGCCCAGGGCGATAAATCCACGGCCCAAGACCTATTGAGCATGGCGTGGCTGCGCGAACCCGGTCACCCCGGGTTGGCGGCGAACCTCGCTGATTTGGCACCTTCAGCCACAGAACAAGAAGGTTGGCTACAGCTAGAAGCGGAATCGATAGCGCGAGCCTTGATCTGAACTCGAATGGGTTTCAACGGTCAATCTATGATCCAGCAGTCTTTGTGGCCATCGCGAATCGGCCGCGGCTCATAACGCATGGTCAAACGCTGCGCTTCGCTTGGCCTCCGCTCGTAAGTTCGCTCCGGCACAGGCCTCGCAAGCTCGGCCCGTCGTCTACCAGTCATGCGTTGGACGACAAGGCCACCTGGGCACACATACCATCGCCAGCCCAGGCACACAGATGTCCAACTCTCCTACTCGGCCGCGAAAGCCGAGGGCGGCATCCCGTGGCGACCAAGACCATTCCCATGACACGCCAGTGGCACCGGCGTCAATCGTCCGTTTCAACACCCGCGGCGCGCAGCAACTCCAAATCTGCCAGATCCTTCGGGCGGCCTGCGGCCCTCTTGTTTGTAATGAACTCATGCAAGCCCAGCACCAACAGCCGGCGTCCTGCGTACGTCACTTCCTTTCTACCGTTCCACGCCTGCTCAAAACTAACGCCGTCAATTCGCGTGAGCAGGTCGATTCGTCGAGGCGGCAAACCCATCTGGTACACGTCTCCCTCGACCTCGAAGTCTTGCGCGGTGATTCCGTGCTGTTCGATCGGCGCGCCGAACGTGACAAGCGCGTCGTAAACACGCTTGGCGTTCGCAGCTCCAGCCTGCACCAAGATGTCGATATCGGCAGTGGCACGGGCCACTCCGTGCGCCGCCAGCGCATGTGCCCCGACAACCACGTACCGAACGCTCGCCTCCTCCAGCGCATCCAGCAGGTCCTCGAAGTCCTCGTTGAGCATCAACGCGATGCCCGGATCACCGTGACGGGCATCTCTGTGCGGCGATAGCGGGGCACGGGCCGCCCCGACAGCTCCCAGGCCCGCTGCGAGAGCTCCTCCACCAACACCAAGCGGGCGCCAGGATCCACCGGGCACGGAGCCCGCCCATCATCGCGCTCCATGCGTTCGACAATCCAGGTGGCGCGCCGGTGGGCAGCACGTTCGGCGGCGGTAGACATACATCATACTATCCTGGGGCGGGCATGTTCGCGCGCTACAACGACGTTGTCACCGCGCCCACCTGCGAATCGAGCCGCACCTCCCTCCGGCGACCCGCTCATGTCGGCGCACCTCGTCGACTCTCGCACGGCAAACACCGCGTCGTGCTGCCAGCGCCCAAGCGCCCCGATGGTCTCATCGCCCAACGCATGGTGAACGCTGCGCTTCGCTTGGTCTCCGCTTCGCTCCGGGGCATGCCTCGCAAGCTCGGCACGCCGGCTACCAGGACAGCGTTGGGCGCCATTGATTCTTTAGGTTTTCAGCCTAGTCTGGCGGGTTGAGTTCACTGAATCGGGTCGTCGTACC
>JBGCER010000006.1:0-4596 GCA_045106515.1 Myxococcota bacterium | reverse complement strand
TCCGAAGAAGCTCGGCATCTTGTAGGGGTGGATGACCTCGACGACTTCGTTGCCGTCCTCGTCCACCGTGCGTCGCTCCATGGTGTAGTTCTCGGCAATCGCCCGAACCATGAAGTTGGGTCCATTGCCGATGTACGAGCCTGCGCCCATGAACACTGCACCCAGGCTGATTGCCATCAAGATGGCCAGGCTGTCTCCGGTCATCAGAGGCGACAGGTCATTGGCGGACGTACAGGCGGGGTCAATGCCGCAGGCGACCGACGCAAAGGTGACGTAGGTGGGGGCGTTGTCCAAGAACGCGGACAGGCCACCGGTCATCCAGAAGAACTGCCAGGGCTCTGTGAGTCCGAGCGATCCGCCGTGGGTTTGCAGCATCGCGGTCGCGGGGACCATGGCGACAAAGATACCCACGAACAACGCCGCGACTTCGAGGATGGGGCCGTACTCGAACTTGTTGCGCTCTCGGATCCGCTGCGAGGTCACCCAAAGCGACAGTCCTGCCAGCAGCGCCATCACGATCTCGCGAAGGAAGTAATCCCTGGGGTCCAGGCTCCAGGCCGCGGGGGCGTGGTCGGAGTCCCCGTGCGCCGCATCGCCATGCCCGTCGCCGTGCGCGGCGGCGGCGTGGCTATCCGTGGTGGTGCCGTGTGCAGCGGCGTCGGCGTGGCTGCCGGAGGCGTCGTGCCCGGAAGGGTCCGCGTGTCCGGCCTCGGCACCCTGGTGGCCTGCGTCGCTATGGCCAGCATCGGGCTCGTCGTGGCCGGCGGTAGCGGAGTGGTTGGCGGCGTCGCTGTGGGACTCATCGCTGTGGTCCTGTTGAGCGTCGGAGTGCCCCTCGTCCGGGGCAGCCATAGCTTGGGTACCCAGCCAGCCTTGAGCCGGCGTGCCCAGCCATCCCTGGCCCGCCGTGTCGAGCGAATCGCCGGCTTGAATCGCTGGCGTTTGCGGCGCTGTGTACCCTGTGTTGGCGGATGCCATGTGCTCGCCGTGGTTCAGGAGTCCGACCGGGTGGCTGCCTAGGGTGGGGTTTTCCAGGGTCGGCCCAGACATCGACGCGTGGTCGTCATCGGAGTTGGCGGCGTGGTTGACGGGAGACAGCAGCAAAACCGCGGCGATGACGCCGCCGAGTAGCAAGAAGTTGATGGAGCCTTCCAAGCCCAACGGCTCGACGTGTTCGTCGTCGTCCTTCCGCTCTTTCGCGCCTTCTTTGCGGTACATGATCGTGTCTAGGATGTAGAACATGCCCAAGAGGACGGCCACGGTGGGGATCCACACCCACCACAAATGGGTCAAGGTCCAGAAGAAGTCCACGCCGCGCAAGTAGCCAAGGAAGAGCGGCGGGTCGCCGATCGGCGTCAGGGCGCCGCCGATGTTCGAGACCAAGAAAATGAAGAAGATCGGGATGTGCCAGGTCTTCTTTCGCTCTGAGTTGGTGCGCAGCATGGGCTGGATCAACAGCATGGATGCGCCCGTGGTGCCGATGACGTTGGCGATCACCGCGCCGACCAGCAGGAACATGGTGTTCACGAGCGGCTTGCCCTGCAGGTCGCCCTTCAGCAGAATGCCACCCGAGATGATGAAGAGCGATCCAAGGAGTGCGATGAAACTCACATATTCGATGAGTGCGTGCTGGATGCCCACGCCGGCTTCGCACCCAAGTCGACCGGCATCTGTGATGTACAGGTAGGCGAGGTAGCCGAACACGGGGGCGGCCCATCCCGCTGCGGTGATCAGTTGGTTCTTGTTGTGGTGCCACCAGTGTCCGGCGATCATCGGCACAATCGCGATCGACAAGAGTAGGCCCGCAAAGGGGATCACCCAAAAAATAGACACGTCTCCCAGGCTGGAGCCAGGCAGCGCATCACACGCGCCACCGCTGGCCCATGCAGGGGTCGAAATCAGTACGCCGATGAGCGCTGCTGCCATGACTCGAATCAAGAGACGACTCCAATCGCGGAGGGACGGGTGAGGCTACCATCGACCCAACGATCCACCGCTTTACAGCCCCCTACACACTGCAAGGGGGCTGTGAATTTCGGATCAGCCGCCCTGGAGATGAAGCACTAAATCCTACCGTTGTGTGGCTTCGGGCACGGGAAGCAGCGCGAGCGTCTGGATTCGATACTCCCCGGCCAGCAGGGGGGCTTCATCGGTCGTTGTACCGGTGCCGGCGAACTGCTCATCGGTGCCCGCTACGCCAAATACATAAACGGCATCGCCGTCGGAGCCCGGATGAAGCGCGTAGAGGCCGTAGAGATCTAGGCTCGGATCCAGACCGGCCGCTTGCAGCGAAGGCAGCAGGCGTGGATCGAGCGGACCGAAACCGATGACCAGCTGGCTGAGCTCGGTGTCGCCCACGGCTTGGGGACTTGGCACGGTCCACGGGCAGCCTTCGTCGTTCTCCGCGTCCACCGAGAGCTGCCACCACCCCACCAGGGGTTCGCCATCGAGCAACTCCGCGGGTCCGCTCACGGCTTCGGTGATGGACAGGCCGCACTGCCACTCGTCGAGCTCATCTTCTTGCCACGGTTGGGCGGAACTATCGAAGAAAGAGGCTTCTAGGGTGGTTTGCGTCAGTGAAGGAGTACCATCCTCCAGCGAGATGATGCCCCCTAGGCTCCAGAACGACGGCCCAGAGTAGGTCTCGGGGATGGCGGTATCATCGGTATCGAGTGCGTCTGTGTTGCCATTGCCGTCATCGTTCAGGTCGTCGACCGCTCTGTTTGCTTCACCGTCCGAGCACCCGGCAAGGGCGACGGCGAGGAGCAGTAGATGAGCGGTGGTGCGATGCAACATGGGACGGCCTCTCAATCAGAGTAACCGCTATACAGCAAGGTGTGTGCCACCGCGATGGTTCCGACAGTCACGTCATCGACCGCCGCGCACATCAGAGGTGAACGCCGATCCCGGACATCGGGATCAGGGCAACACCGGCCACGTCCATGCGGGCCATCCGGTAAGCGGCACGGTCGCCTCGTCGATTTGGCTCTCTGGGATGGCCCAACCGTGGGCGATCCAGTCGCTGTCATCGTACTGGGCGAAGGTGCCGAGGACGGCGTCGGGCCAGGGGGCCTGCCCCGCGATTTCGGGAGCGACGGGTCCGACGGCCAAGCCGTTTAGTTGGGGCGGATCCCACGTCCATGCGGGGTCACAGTCACTATCTGCGAGCGATTCTGTCGCGATCCAGGTCCGCTCGCACCCCTCACAGCTGTCGGACCCCCCCGTGAGGGCCACTTCGAACACCAGCGTGCACGCGTGGTGCCGCTCACCGCGGCGCTTGTCCCACCGCTCCCCATAAAAAGTCCACGTGTGGAAGCCATAGACGCCGTCGGCGCTCGCCTCGACGTGCATGGTGTCGGTGGCCCATGTTGGCGTCAGGTCGGGTGTGCACGCGACCATGAGCCCAGTCAGGATCAGAAACTCGACAGCGGCGCGCATAGACACTCCTCAACCAACAGGGGGGCTTGTAACACCATTGAGACGCCAGCCGCATGGGCGGCGCCACGGCTGTCGGAGTGGAACGGGCCGCCCCCAACGCAAGACCGCCGCCCCCAACGCAAGACCGCCGCCCCCTCAAGCGAGGGAGCGGCGGGTCGGCGTGGCGGCGCTCATCCCGTTGGGAAGGGCGCCGACGCAGGTCTGAACTACTGAACGCCGAGCAGGAAGCTGGCGTTCCAGTTGCCGTAGGCGCGCAAGAAGTAGATGCCGGTGGCGGGAAGGCCCGTCTCGGCGTCGGGCTCCATCGCGCTGCACGGAATGCGCTCGATGGGGTCGGCTTCGTTGCCCGAATCCACGGTCTGCCACGACTCGTCCACGGCGTAGCCGAGAGTCGCGAGGTAGGCGGTGCGGTTCTCACCCGTGAGCTGCGAGCCACCACAGGCGAAGCCCGTCGCGTACAGGTCGAACATGTCGTAGTCGTCGTTGACGTCGTCGTTCATCGAGTTCGTCAGCAGGCCTTCGACCTGGGACTCGATCGGGCCCCAGCCCAATCCCCAGTCACGCTCGTTGAGACGCGCGATGATGTCGTCGCCGTAGATTGCCGGATCGAAGTACTTGCTGGTGCAGCCTTCGACCGTGCCCGCTTGGGCTTGGAATGGAGCGTCGACGATCTCGTAGTTGCCGAGGGTCCAGGTGACGCCGTAGTGGTCGAGCGTCTGGTCCGGGATGCCCTGGGCCGTACGAGTGAAGGTGTACGCGGCGCCCGGAGGCGCGTATTCGCCGGTGGAACGGAGCTCCAAGTTGCAGAGGTAGTCCACGTTCGACGTCGAGGCGTAGCGGGCATCTTGCATGCGCATGCTCATGGTCGGCTGAACCTCGGTGGGCTCCTCTCCGACGAAGTAGGACCGCGCTTCGTTGGAGCCGGCGTCGAATCCAAGGCTTCCCGAGATGTTGAACGTCTCGGGAGTGAACGGATCACACTCGGGCGGGGGATTGGGCTCGTCACAGGGGTCGGGCTGACACTCGGGAGCGTCAGGCGTGTAGTCACAGGCCTCGCAGTCGGGATCTTCGGCATCTTCGACATTGCACTCGCCGTCACGAAGACAGTCGGGATCGCCTTCGAGGGTGGGGTCGCAATCGCCGTCCGGTGCATCGGGG
>JBGCER010000005.1:0-5199 GCA_045106515.1 Myxococcota bacterium | reverse complement strand
CACCGGTCTCGCAGCTTGGTCGATAGGGCAGTGTCGGACAGTCCCCAGATGACGTCGACCTCGACTCCGGCCAGACGACTCAAGTCTCGCTCTAGCCCCGCGTAGAAATCTGCCGATTGGGTGAGGGCAGCAGCGAGGGGCCAGAGCGTTGTCGTACGGCTTGTATAGTCGGGAAATACTGGGTGGTAGTGGTCTTTCACCGCATCCCAGCTCGCCCGGCTCGCGACTGCGCTCGGAGCCAGCACGTTGAGGCTCACATTGACGGTCCCATAGAGCCACTTGCCCAATGCCGTGCCAAAGAGCCATGAGCCCCAGGCGATGGTGGGGTTGTCGTTCAGCGGCCAGGCCCAAGTGTTCAAGATCACCACTCGACTCACCCGATCGATGTTGTCCAGGACCCAACGCAGGGCGATGGGGCCGCCAAAGTCGTGGATGACCACGGTCGCGTCTTGCACGTCCAGGCTATCGGCGAATTCGGCGAACCTCATCGCGTGATCTTCGGGTCGGTAGCCGACAGAGGGCCGTTCGGAGAGGCCGAATCCGAGGTGGTCCACGGCGATACAACGATGGGTGGGATGCAGTCGGCGGATCAGGTGCCGCCAGTCATAGCTCCACGTCGGGGTGCCATGGCTGAACAGCACAGGCGGGCCTTCTCCGGTGTCCACATAGTGGAGCTTCCCTTCGGTCGTGTCGTAGAAAGAAGGCTGCCAGGGCCAAGAATTCGTATCGAGCCAAGTCGTCATGATCACCGCCTTTTGGTCAAGCATGATTGACTATCTTGGTTTTGTTCACCTAGTCAACCTCCCTTGACGATATAGTGAACACATGACCGATCCCCGAGCCACGTTCGACGCTGCCGCAGCCGCATCCCTCGGCCAACTCCTGTTGAAGTCCGCCCGACTGCTGGACGAAAGGGCGCTGGCCCGACTGCGGGAGGTGCCGGGGGCGCACCCCGTTCGACCGGCCCATACCCGCCTATTTCCTCATATTTCCCACGAGGGCATACGGGCTACCACCATCGCCGCACGGCTTGGTGTGACGAAACAGGCCGTGGCGCCCCTCGTTGCTGACTTGGTCGGATGGGGCCTGGTGGAGCAGATCCCCGACCCCACGGACGGCCGCGCGTCGCTCCTGCGATGGACCGCCCATGGAGTGGATTCACTGCACCAAGGCTTGGGCATTCTCGCCGAGTTTGAGGCCCAGCTCAGCGAGCGTGTTGGGCGGGAACAGGTACAGCATGTGGCACAGGTATTGGCGGAGCTGATCGACCTATTGGAGGGGTGAAGGCATGCAGCATTCGAAGGGCGTGACGTTGGCGATTGGCTGTGCGGCCGCTGTCATGGGGATCGGCCTCCTCGGCGGATGTGTGACCGCCGAGCCAAAGGCCGACCCGATTGTGGCTGTGGCGCCAGCGGAGCCCAAACTGGGCCATGACGAGCCTGAAACACCGGCTTCCGTAGCTTCGGTCGCCCCGGCGGATCCGCTAATAGTCGCGCCCACGGACCCCGCTCCGGTCGCCTCGACCGATCTGGCCGCATGCGCCCGAGAGGATCAGGCCCATGTGTTCCAGCGAGACCTCCGCGCGTTGATGGACGACCCTGACCGCCTGCAGGGTCTCGCCCGAGTACGACTGGAGAAGAGCGACAATGGCGGGTTCGAGGGGATTCGGTTCTCGTCGGTGAACCGAGAGGAGCTGCTCTACAAGGCCGGTGTTCGAAGCGGCGATGTCGTGTTCGATGTGGATGGGCACTCGCTGACGTCCATGCCCGCATTGATGACGGCCTACCATGAACTGCTCGCCACCACGCCCAATGAGGCGAAGGTCCGCCTCATGCGGCGGGGGCAGCTGGTGTGCTTGACCGTGCATGTGTTGGCCAAAGATGGGAGTCCATAAGGGAGCATTCCGGTCTTTCATGGCGTATGTCAGGTGTTAGAGGGGCTCACCGAACGATCGGAAGGGTGAGCGGATGGAGCGTCCAACGGTGGTGACGTGGGGGCTCGGATGTGTGACGGCCGAGCCCAAGGCGCCTCATGACGAGCCCGAAGCGCCGCCACCGCGGGAGTTGGCAATTCCGACGGACATCGCAGTTCCGACGGACGGCGCCAAGTGTGACCGCGAACTCAAGACCCAGGTGTCCAGGCAAGAGGGGCAGGCGTTCGAAACTCGATGTTATGACCCATCTGGCCGGGCAGTCGGTGGGCAGAGGGTCGGGTGCGATCGAAGGGGTAAAGGGCATGCTCTCCAACGCGACCCGCGAGGCGGACGTTCGCATTATGCGGCTGGACCAGCAGGGGGGCCTGACCGTGATGGTTCAGGACTAGAACGGCAGTTGCGGACGAAGTGGAGGGCCAAATGTTGCTGTTAATCCTCATTAGTTCGTTGGCTGTTGCAGGGGCCCCGGACCTCGTCCCGTCGAAGCGGGTGGCCGAAGACGCACCCGCAACACAAATCATCGTGGGCCCGCACGGGGTCTCGTTCTCAGAGCGAGGTCACCGCGACGGATACCCCTGCGCCAAGCCTTGGGAACCCTGCACACCGTCGATGATCTCCAGGTTCGTCACGGGCTCACGAGATCAAGATTTGGCCGTCGCGGTGGCGCCAGATGCGCCGCTGTGGAGGGTGGGCTCCGTGCTTGAAGCGTTGGGCAGCGGCTCCGAGGTCCGGTTCCTCTTCGCGGCCGTCGATTCGGATGGGATCGCCCACCGTCGCAAGGTGGTCATCGCCGCCGTGAACACCGGATCGGGTCGAGCCATTGTGGGGGATGCCGATGCCACCTGGTCGGACGTTGCGGGCAAGGTCCTCAAGCGGCGCGGCAAAGCGGCGCGGCTCCAATTTCCAGCGCCGCCGCCCCAAACACAGCGCCTCAGCGATGATTGGTATCGACAACTTAGAGCGGTGTGTCCGGCGGCAACGACCGGCAAACCACTGCTCGCGGCTCCCAATGTGCGTCCGGCTCGATCCGTTCTAGCCCTGCTGGAGATCGACGCAGACGCTGTGCGTCAGGGGAACGTGGTCTTGGCGTGCGATGCGGTGTTGGCGAGCGCTAGCGAGGGAGGCTCTTGGGCCCATGCCGCCGATATGATGCGTACCCCGATTGCCATCCGCATCTCCCCTGACGCCGACATGGCCTGCGCCGCACCCGTGCTCAAGCGGCTCATTGATCGGGCTCCGCCTCGGCAATTTGGGGTCTGGGTCGCAAGCCCACAGGCTCCAACTCTTACGGTCAGCGGCCTACCCATGACCGCCGACCTGCCTGCCGTCCCTGAACGCGCTGCCTACGTGGCATCCCGGCAATCCAGTCTCGATGCCTGCCCAATCCCCGAGACCAGAGTCAAGGGGTGCCGCGGCCAAGAGTACAATCTGCGCATGTATGACTCCAAGCGCTGTGACGACGCGTTTCGGACCACGCTGGTTGCGTCTCTTCCGGCCGAGCCCATGGTTAGCAGCTTTTCCGTACAGGAAGGGTGGGGCAGGGCGATGCCGCCTCAAGACCTGGCGACCATGACGCCGCAAGGCTTCGTGACGTGGCTGTCCGACCATCGTGAGGACGGGGTGCAGCTTCGATCCGGGCCGGCTCCGGAGACCCAGATCTCCGAAGCCGCAAGGGTGATGAGGGATTCGGCTGAACTCCATGGCTTCCTCGGCAACTTGGGTCTCGACGGCCAATTACGTGGTGGCGTCGGAGGTTTGATCGGCTCGAAGGGTACCCTGATCGGTAGCGGAGGCCTGGGCTCACATGGCTCCGGGCTCAGTGGCGGTGGCAATGCAGACGGCCTGGGCGGTCTTGGCACCAAGGGTCTGGGAACGCAGGGGTTGGGGTATCGGGGCTCTACGTCCGGTAGCGTTGCTACGCTTGAGTCGTTCTCCGTCAACGGTTCGATCGACAAGGCGGTCGCCACTCGGGTGCTTGAGCGGCACATGAACCAGATCCGCTACTGTTATCAGCGAGAGGTCGTCCGCGACGCTAAGTTGGCGGGTAAACTATCGTTTAAGGTGACGGTAAACGCCGATGGGGACGTCGCGGCAGCCAAGGTCGTAGACGGCGACCCAGACTCCCCAAGCGGAATGGAGCGCGTCGCCACGTGCGTTCGGGGTCGGTTCATGCGGATGACCTTCCCAGCCCAAGAAGGAACTATGGCCGCGGCTTTCCGTTTCTCGACGGCCTCCCGAGCCGTGAGAGTCGCAGGCCCCCCCATCGTGATCGGCGCCATCGACCCGGCGCTTGTCCAGAGTGGTGTGAACGACTCTATGAGCGAGCTCGAACGCTGTGGGAGCGACCTAAAAGGTGGGGGAAAACTGACGATCAAGTTTGTGGTCGCCAAAGATGGTTCTGTGGCCCAGGCGTCGGTCACGTCCAGCACGCTGGAGCCTGGATCGACGGCCACATGCGCGGTGGGGGTGCACCGGAACATGCAGTTTTCGGCGCCCAAGGGCGGCGGCATCGCGATCATCAAGACCACCTACGTCTTCACGACGGCGATCAAGTAGGGCCGCGGTATTGCAGCGGGGTCCCCGCGGCGGGTGGCCACACCGGGCCACGAGGTTCAGTCGAACCGCCGTTCTCGAACCCGCTCACGCCGTATTACTCGAACTCACTGAAGAAGCGCCAAGCCTCGACTGAACCGTCAATGTCGCGCCCGACTTTTCCCACGATGAACTCGGGCAAATACTGCAGACCTGACGGCCAGGTATGTCCGCCGCCAACGAGGCTGTACAGAACGATCGGTGCTCCCGAGCAGCTGCGCCACTCGGTCTTTTCGACCCGAATCTCATCGTCGGCGGGATCGATCTCCGACGTTGTTTTCTCATCGAGGTCGCAGCCGTTGCGATCCGCCCACAACGCGATGGAGTCGCTTGTGGAGAGGACTTCATCCCGAGACGATTCGCCGATCTCGATCGTGCCTCCGTCGTACGGCACCAGCGGGTCTTCCGTGCCGTTCATAATCGTGACTCCGACGGGTTTTCCGGTTTCACAGTCATCTTTCATGTAAAGTGGAAGTGGCATGGCCACCGCCGCGATCGCCCGAATGCGATCGGGGAACGAGCACGCCATGAAATACGAGGCCTGCCCGCCTCGCGAAATGCCTGTGACAAAAACTCGGCGTTCGTCCACGGCGACTCGGCTCGCAACATCATCCAGCACAGCGCCAAAGTAGCTTCGGTCATCGACTCGCTCTTCGAGTTCCTCGGACACTATG
>JBGCER010000004.1:0-5604 GCA_045106515.1 Myxococcota bacterium | reverse complement strand
CGAGTTCCATCGGACATCGGACATCGGACATCGGACATCGGACATCGGACATCGGACATCGGACATCGGACATCGAACATCGGACATCGAAAATCGGCCATCGAAAATCGGCTACTCCGGCGCTCCCCAGCTCACCGTGTCATCCGTCTCCCCATCCGCGCCCACCCGCACCAGCTCCATCGACCCATCTTCCGCGATCGAGATCCGCACCCCACCAAAGCTGGCGTCCGACATCACCCGGGCGTCGACCGCGTCCAGGTCTCGATCCACGCGGTGGTCAGGGTCTCCCAAGGCCGCCCCGCCGCCGCCCTCGTTGATGATGGTGAGCCCATCGACCTCGAAGCGCTCATAGGCCTCGCCGTCCGAGGCGAGGACCAACCGCACACCCGACTCGATGAGCTTGGGCAAGAGGTCGGTTCGAAGGTCTGAATTGGGCACGCGCTCAGTCAGGGAGTACGGCCCCTTGTGCATCACGACGATGGCTTGCTGAAGCCCATCGTCGATGGCGATGTCGTCGAGCTCGGCCTCCAGCCACCGCCACTGAGCGCCCCCTTCAATGCTCAGGCGCTCATCTTCCCCGTCGAGGGTGATGATCCGCACCCCGGCGATGTCGACGCTGTAGTAGCGATCGGTGCCGCCGGGTCGGCCCTGGCCGCCGAACCACCGCAAGTAGACTTCGTCCATGGCGGCGGGACGCAGGTCATCCCGATCCCCCGGCACGGTGTGAATGAGCCCCGAAAACCCACTTGGGAAAATATCATTCGCCATGCGGGTCCACGTGCTCTCGTCCACGTCCTTGTCGACGAAGTCCCCACCGAGCAGCACCACATCGGCCTCACCCAAGGCCTGCATCACTTGGGCCTGAGCCGGCGGCGCGAATCGACCGACAAAGGCCACCGTCGCAGCGGTACCCGCGGCGGGCGGCGCGCGCAGCGTGCCGGTGATCACGTCCTCTTCAGCCGGCCCGGTATAGACCGCCCAATCGTAGAGCGCACCAGGCTCTAATCCTTCAATTTTACCGGTATGAAGCGTATAGTCTCCGGCCACGTCCGGCCGTTCCGCGGCGGCAGGGTCTTCGGGCTTGGCCCAGGTTCGAGCCTGCTGGTCCACGTCGGCGACGATGGCCGTCGTGCATCGCTCGCCGTCCTTTACGATCGTGATCGGCGCAGTCACCAGCTCGGGCGTCTCAAAGCGGATGCGCAGATGACGTTGACGCACCTGAACAAAGGGCGGCGTCGTCAGCTCGATGGCCTCGCTGGGGCGAACCAGAGGCGAGCAGTTGTCGTCAAAGGTCCGCTCGCAGCTCGTCAGAGCCAACACCGCCACGCACCACCACCGCATCGGGCCTCCTCGTCGCACGTTCTACTAGGACGTGAGTGTGCTCTCGTCGATACGCACCGTCCACCGAGTGCCTCGACTCACGTCCGCCGTCAGCGCGCCGCCGACAGACCGCAACAACGTGCGGACCACCCACATCCCCATGCCTTCGCCCACGCCGTCCACCACCTGCTGAGGCAGTCCGGGCCCGTCATCCCACACACTCATCACCAAGCCAGAATCCAGCTCCCGCAAACGCACGCCCAACACCGTGCCCCGACCCCTTGTGACACCGTGCTTGGCCGCATTGCTCACGAGTTCTGTCAGGATCAACGCCAAATTTAGTGAGAGTTCGGCGCCGGCTACCACCGGATCGAGCTCCATGACGAGCTCCACCGTATTGAGCTCTGGCAGACCCTTGATCAGCTCGTGCACTAGCCGGCGAAAGTAGCGATCGAGCCGCACCGAGTCCAGATCTTCGGACTGGTACAGCAAGGTATGAACCGAAGACATGGCAAAGACCCGATCGCGCACATCGCGCAAGCTGGCGCGGGCCTCTTCGCTGTCCACGCGCCGGGCGGTGACCGAGAGCAAGCTGTGCACCACCTGCAGGTTGTTCTTCACCCGATGATGCACCTCCCGAAGCAGCGCATTGACGTGCCCGAGGTTGGCTTCGAGCTTGGCGGACGCCGCGCGTTGTTCCGACACATCGACCGTGATGCACACCGCAGCGGGCCCCACGCCAGCCACGTCGTCCACCCGCTTCCATCGAGTCTGAAACGTCTGGCCTTGGCTCTCCACGTCGACGACGGCCTCTGTGCCCGCCATGGCTTGGTCAAAGCCTTTGAGCAACACCGTGAGTCCGGGTCCGGACAGCACTTGGTCCATGGTCAACCCGATCAGCGACTGTGGGTCAAACCCCTGGTCGGTCAGGGCCTGGCCCGCAGCCAGGCGGTAGCGTCGATCCGCGTCGATCAGGTAGACCGCGCCAGGCAGGCGCTCCATCACCACCCGATACTGCTCTTCAAACGAGCGCCGCTCATCATCACGCGCTCGATCGTCCGTCACATCAACGGTGATGGTGAGCCCCGCGATAATTGCGCCACTTTCCGACCGAATCGGCTCTTGAATGACCTCGTACACTCGCCCCCGAAACGTGAGCTCATCGCTGCCTTGCCAGCCCGCCAGACACCGGATGTAGTGCTCTTGAACCGCTGCCCCCAAACCGGGACCAAACACCTCGATCGGTCCTCGTCCCACGAGCTGCTCGGTGGTCAGACCTGCCGCCTCAAGCCCTTGACCACCAGCGGCAATGTAGCGGGCATCGGTGTCGTAGATGACAATGGCGCCGCCGGGGTACGCGCGCATCATGGCCCGCATGGCGGGTCCAGACAGGGCGGGGTGTTCCATGGGGCTCCAGCATCGAGCCGCCATACTGCCACATCGCTACCGAACGATCTCGGCTGTGCCCCGCCACAAGGCCTCGCCGCCTTCGGCGTCCTGCACCACGACGTATAGATCGACCGCGCCTTCGCCTTCTTCGGGCGCGAACCAGGTCAACGTCACGCCATCGACGTCCGCGTCGGTGCTCGCCTCGGCGAAGCCACCGGCTGTGGCGTAGGAATAGGCGATTAGGGGGCCCGAATCTTCGAGTTCTAACGAGAACTCTGCGCCGATTTCCGTATCGCCCTTCAGCACGTCCACCGGACCGGAAGCCACCACCGGGTGCACGTTTCGTTCGGCCTCGGGGCGGCTAGAGACCCACACGCTGCGCTGAGTGGCGGCGACGCCCGTGAGCGGCAACCCTTGGAGCAAGGCGGAAGGGTCCGCGAGCACCGCCGGAAGATCGGAATCATCGTTGGTGAGAGCCGCTTCTGCCTGATCGATGATCGGACAGAGCCCCGGCTCGCAGGCGAGGAACCAGGTCGGAACTTGGACCGGTCCATCGGCGACGGCGGCCGACAGCAGCGGCGAGATCGTCACCTCACCCGAGGCGTCGAGACCGGCGCCGCGCACTACGGCCATCCACCCGCCCGTGGTGCCCGCCGAGGCTTCCAAACAGGGGGAACCCGGCGGACCGGTGGGCGTGCACATCCACATGAGCACATCGACCGGACCCGCGTCCGGCCGCACGATGAGCGTGTTCAGCGAGACCGTGCTGCCCGGCTCCGCCTCGGCCACGCTGGGGATGGCGGCGACGATGCGCAGCTCGTCGACCAGGGTCTCTTCGACCGGTCCGCCACAGGCCACAAGCCCGAGGGCCACCAGGAGGAAACGGCTCACCAGTCCGCCCTGAGGCCGAAGGCCGGTAGCAGAGGCAAGCCCGCGGTCGGGGCCTCTTCGCGGAAGTCGTACGACCATCCCATCACCTCGATGTTCTGGTTGTTCGTTGCATTTTGGATGTCGAGGTAGGCCGTGAGCCCCCAGCGATCGAAGGTCCACTCCTTGTCGACACGAATGTCGACGGACCAGAAGTTGGGCAGGCGATCGGAGTCCCGCTCGCCATAGACCGGGATAAAGCCACGGGTATCGTGGTTGAAGATGCGGTTGACCACCGGCGTGAAGGGGTTGCCCGAAGACAGACGAACCCGGCCGCCGATCCGCCACCCCTTGGGCAGCTCGTACGACGCCAGGGCATTGAGCACGACCGGCTGATCAAAGGCAAAGAGGCGCTCCTCGCCGGAGCGGTCGATGCGCACCGAGCGGGACAATGTGGCGGTGGCCAGAGCGATCAGGCGGCGGTCCTTGTACCGAATCGAGCCTTCGAGACCGGCGATCCGACCGGTGCCTTCATTGCCATAATCGTCGGTGTCGAAGGGACCGACCGGCGGCGGACCGGTGAAGAAGCGGAAGGCGTCGTCGCGCCCAACAACGCCGTTTCCAAGCCAATTGTAGAAGCGATTAACCTCGATGCTCACGCGCTCGCCAATCTCTTGCTCGATGCCGATGCCGGTCTGAAAAGACCAGTTCGCGCCCAAATCCGGGACCTGGAGCACCTGACGGGCCAAGGCGGGCTGGCTGTACTTGCCGACCGCGAGCTTGATCTTCGTGCTGGACCCCGCGCGAATGCCGGCCGCGACCCGTGGGTCGACCCAGGCGGACTGGTGAGCGTCGATGAGCTGGGCGCCGGCCCGAATGCCAGGAACCAAGGTGAGTCGACCGACCTTGAACGTGGGCTCGGCGTAGACCGCCGGACGGGTGCGCCAACCTGCAAACTCCTCTTTCCGGCCATCGCCAAAGCTGGGCACGTCGATGAGGAAGGACACACGGTCGGTACGGGCGTCGAGGCCCATGCGCATGCCAAACCAGCCGTCTTCGGGCACGGGCTTGTAGAACTCGCTGCGGACGTCGGCCGCCCAGGCCTTTTCAAAGGCCTTACCGCTGCCGCCGAGCTCGAACTCTTGGTTCTCTGGGCCGATGCCGACCGAGGTCTCGGAGCGCCAGCCCTTGCCCAGCGGTTGGGTATACCGGGCGCGCAGCCGGCTGAACTGCTGGACCAGGCCGATCTGCGCCGTCTCTTCCTCTTCGCCTTCATCGTCGAGGCCGACAAAGCGGAACCGATCATCGGAGAGCAGGAACAAGACGTCGAGGGTGCCTTGATTGGGGGTGCGGTGCAGCAGGCGCGCTTGCAGGTCGTAGTACCGAGGCGCCCGAATATTCACGCCGTCCATGCCCTTGAGAATGGGATTGAGCACGGCGTCGGCGTAGGAGCGGCGACCCGAGAGCGTGATGGCGGTGCGCTCGGAGATCCGCTGCTCGGCGAAGACGTTGGCCTGGAAGATGTCGACGCTGACGTAGCCCCGACTGCGCTCGGGCAACGTCTGGGTGGTGCGGATGTCCACCACACCGCCCAGGACCCGACCGTAGCGAACCCCGTAATTGCCTGGCAAGAACGCCACTTCTTCGATGGCATCCGACGGGATGACCGTGGCGAGCCCACCGAAGTGGAAGGCCAAGGGAATGGCGATGCCATCGACGTAGTAGGCCGAGTCTTCCGGCGACGTACCGCGAACGATGAGCTGACCGATGCCCAAGGGGGGGCGCGCGATCCCCGGCAGGTTCTGAATGGCCTTGACCACATCGCCGTTGGACCCGGGCAAGTAGCGGATCTCATCGGCGGACAAGACGCGCTCGGTGATCTCGGGGGCGACGGCGCGGCCCAAGACCTCGATGGTGTCATCCGCAGCCTCGGCCTCCCAAGACCGGGCGATGCGCGAGAAGGTGGTGAGCTGGGCGACCTTGCCAGCCTCGACGGTGATGGTGGCCTCTTCGACCTCCAACCCGGGT
>JBGCER010000003.1:0-16671 GCA_045106515.1 Myxococcota bacterium | reverse complement strand
CGGGTCCAGGGTGAAGCCGTGCACGCCCGCCTCAGTCGCCAGGACGAGCAAGGTGCCAGACCCGTAAATAATGTAGCCCGAAGCAATAATATCACTACCAGGCCGCACCACGTCTTCCTTCGTGGCTGGCGTGCCGGATGGGCTCTTGCGGCGGAAGATGCCAAAGATGGAGCCGATGGTGGCGTTGCAGTCGATATTCGACGATCCATCGAGCGGATCGAACGTCACCACATAGTCGCCCGACTCGTACTCAGCGGGCACCAGCACCGGCCCGCCTTCCTCTTCGCTCACGATCATACAGGTGTGGCCGCGGTGTTCGAGCGCACCCTTGAACACGTCGTTGGCGTAGAGGTCGAGCTTCTGAACGAACTCGCCGTGCACGTTCTGCCCGCCAGCGGCGCCGATCATGCCGGCCAAACCCGCGCGGTTCACGCGCGCCGCGATCATCTTTCCAGCGAGCGCGATGGACTGGCAGAGGTTGACGAATTGGCCCGTGGCATTCGGGTACTCCTTCATGGTGTCCATGAGGAAGCGGTCGAGGGTGGTGCCATCTTCAAACTGCCGCTTCGCCGCCATGCTCATCTCACCCCGGTCGTGTAGCGGGCGGCAGTAACCGGTGGGGTCTCGACCCGCGATGCCCTAGTCGGTGACGGTCGCTGTCATCCTCAGAATCGAGCCCGCGCACCGAGCCACGGCACCGCAGGCCGGTCCCTGCGCATCACCACCTCTTGAGAGCCGTCTTCATTGGTTTGAATGCCCTGCCACAGGGGTCCAGCGGTGAGCAACAGCTCCCCCCACACAGAAATCTTAGCTTGATTATTCAGGATAAACGTCCTCTCTACGCGAGAACCTACGCGGACGTTTGCGGGCAAGTACTGGTTATCAAGGGTCGGGAGTAGCCCCACATTGAACGGCTCTGCGGTCAGCGTCGGCTGCCAAACTCCAGCGCGGACTTGAAGCTGCGCGCCCAGGTTCCAGCGCTCTTTCGGGCCCACATCGGCCGATACCGCGGTCCGCGTGGTCCATCTGGGCGCAAACCAAGGGCGGATCCACAGGTCTTGTGGCCCACGATCCGCGTAATCCGCGTCGCGCCGAACGATGAGACCCGACACCGCAGCCAGCCACCTCCACCGGCCCGCAGCCCCATACAGGCCCGCATTGCCGCTCAAGGACACGTCTTCTCCGATGAGGCTGAGCGACCCCTCTGATCGGACGTCGAGCACCGGCAAACGATCGGCGATCGAGATCTGAACATCGCCTCGAAAGCGAAGGCCTTCCACCAAAGGCTGGTCCAAGGTGATGCCGGCGTAGGTCCGCCGACTCAGCCGATGATCCTCGGTCAGGCTCACCACGTCGAGCAGGACTGGATCCCGAGCCCCCTGATGGACCGTCCCCAGCGCCAGAGAGAGCTGGCCGTCTTTCCACGGCACCGCCGACAGGCGGACCTGCGGAGACAGGGCCGAAAACCTCGATGAACCCCACTGCGGCGGCGTTGTGGGCCCCGGTTGAACCTGCTCGAATCGGAGCGAAGCGCCGAAGACTAGCCCTTCGACGGTGGATGCGGTCACCGACGCCCACTGACTCGTCTCCAGCCAAGCGGCCTGAGTCCGGAAGGAACGAATCGGTGGATTATCGGCTCTCCACGGGACCTGGAGCCACTCGTACGCAAAGGTCGGGTCTTGGGCCCGCCCCCCGCCTTGCATCCCGAACACCCCCACACCCGCACCCGCCTCTAGGTCGAAGTCCGAGCCCACCTTGCCAATGAGCCGCGCCCGATAGGCCGGTTGAGTGCGGGTGTCCTGGCGAACGTCCGGCGACTGATCAATGTCTTGGCGCTCGTGTGTCCAGCTCAGCTGATGGTCCAGCCGCAGCTGGCGACCGAGCGTCCAACGGTGCCGCATCACGGCCAAGACGGTGTGGGTATTGTCGGTGGGCTCAACCTCGGCCCCATCGCCCAAGGTGCCCGCCACGCGGGTGCGACCCGCGAGCAGCGTCATGCCGAGACGATGGCTAGCGCCAGGCTGAAGGCGGAGTTTCAACGCCACATCTTCGGTGGAGAAGCGCCATCCCGGATCCGCTCCGACCCGACCCAGCGCGCCGAAGACCGGTTCGAGCCAAGATCGCCGTACGCTCACCGCCATGGCGTTGCCCTGGCCTCGTGGACCCAGCGGCACCGACACCAAGGCCTGCCCCATAACCGGCGTCAATTCAATGGTGCCATCCCACTGATCGTCCGCGGGCTCGATGAGGCCCACCTCGACGATGCCACCGATGGCGCCAGGCAGGTGTACAGGTTGACTGGCTGCGTGCAAAGTCAGACCCTCGATCAGCGGGGTGGGTATGCGCGAAAAGATCGTGCCCGAGCTGCGAGGGGCCAGCAGCGGCACGCCCTCCACGACCCAGATGGTCTCTTGGGGCGCGGAGCCTCGGATCGAGAGTGCGGTGGACCGAACGGTCGCGGTGTGCACCACCGGCAGCGCCTGCAAGGCCCGCGTCACATCGCCCCCCGCCCCCGCGACCTGCTCGATGTCGCCGCCGCCCATCGTCCACGAACCGGCGGTGGCTCCGGTGCCCACGTTCCGGCTGCGGGTGCGCCACGGCTTGCGATCGAGCACCTCAATCACATCATCATCGGCATCGTCCGACGCGTCGCCCGTGTCAGACTCCTCGTCGGTATTGACGTCGTCCGCGGCGATGGCCCCCGCCAGCATCATGAGCAAACACAGCATGAGGCATCGTACCGTTGTGGGGCCCCATCCGCTCTCGCCCCTCAGGCCCGCCGCCGCAAATTCCGTTCCAGAAGGCCCCGCCCCCGTCTGGATGCCCCATGCTGCCTTTCCTCCTGATGCTCTGCGCATCCGCTTCGGAACCGGAATCTCCCCAGTCCGACACCGAGCCTCCCGAGCTCGACGCGTCCGCCACCGAGACCCTGACGCCCTTGAGCAAGTCTCAGCACAAGTGGCTGCGCCCGTCTCGCCACCGCCTGCCGGCGAACCCGTACGGGAACACCGACTATACGGCGTACACGCTGGAGTTTGGAGAGGTCAAAATAGGCCTGGCCTCCATGACGGTCGGCGCGCTGCCCCGGACTCAGATCGGCACGGTGCCCGCCCTCAACGCACTTGGGATCTACAATGGCCACGCCAAGGTCAACATCGTGCGGCTGGCGGGCTTCGACTTGGCCGTCCGCGGCGCCGCCCACTGGCTGCCCCTGGGCGACTTCGATGGCAACTACTTCGACGCCGGCGTCTTGGTCTCCCAGCAGTTCCACCCCAGGTTCTCAGTGCATGCCGGCGCGTCCTACACCTCCATGAGCGGCCGAGGTGTGCCCGATCTGACCCAGGCATCGCCGCTGATCACCGCCATCACCGGAGACTTGTCTGGCTACAATCCTCCTAAAGAGTGGTTCGGAGACGAAGCGCCGCGGATCCGGGGAGAGGCTGTGTCCGCTCGGGTGGCGTTCGACTACCGGTTCAACCGCCGTGACAGCGTGGTGATCCAGGGGCAAGCACTGCTTCGGGCCGCTGTCATCACCGAACTGGGCGACATCCAGATCACCGAGGCCTTGCCGCCCATCGCCGGCCTCGACGAAGCGCTGTCGTACACGGGCAACGTCAACCCCGCCGACGCCTATGTGGCCTCCATCGCCTACCAAGCCAGCTGGAAGCAGGTGGACCTGCGGGTGGGTGTGGGCCTTTCGAGCGTGCCCTATGCCTGGGCCCTGCAGTCGACTGAGCTGTCGTACCGCTTCGGCGGCGAGACCCGGCGGGAGGAGCACCGGCAGAGGAAGACCTGGCGGTTCAACCGCCGGGATGTGTCGGATGAAGTCGCTTCGACAGACCCACCCGACGCCGAGTAGCGCCCCGATTCGAGGGCTAGGCCTCCCCAAAAAACCTAGACCGACTTCAGCGCACCAGCGTAAAATTTATCCAGCGTTTCAGCGTACTTTTTCTCAACTACTTTACGCTTCACTTTAAGGGATGCCGTCAGCTCGCCGCCTTCGACGGTGAAGGGCTCAGGCACGATCTCAAAGGCCTTGAGCGTGGCGTAGCTGGGCATGCTCTTGTTCACTTGATTGATGGCGGCCTGGACGATCTCGCGGATGTCTTGACCCGCATCCAGCGAGGCCATGCTGTCCGCGTCGACCGTCACCAAGCCCGTGCAGAAGTTGCGGGCATTTCCATGAACCAGCACATGCTCCAGGTAGGGGCAGGCCGCCTTGAGCTTGCCTTCGATCTCTTGGGGCGCCACGTACTTGCCCCCCGAGGTCTTGATCAGATCCTTGATCCGGTCGGTGATCCGCAGCTTGCCATCCTCGTCGAGCTCTCCCACATCACCGGTGTGAAGCCAGCCCTCGGCGTCGAGGGTCTCGGCGGTCTGCTCGGGGAGGTTGTGGTAGCCACGCATGATCCCGCGACCGCGGATTTGGATCTCGCCATCGCTCTCGGCGATGCGGATCTCGATCCCTGGAAGAGCAGGTCCCACCGTGCCAAAGCGGTAGTCGTGAGTCAGGTTCACGAAGCTGGCCGCGCTCGATTCGGTCAGGCCATAGCCTTCGCAGATCAAGATGCCGCAGGCGTGGAAGAACTCGGCCATCTCCCGCGAAAGGGGGGCTGAACCCGAGATAAAGAACCGCACGCGCCCGCCGAAGCGGTCCCGGAGCTTGCTGAAGACCAGGCTGTCTGCAATGGCGTTCTGAAGCGCCAAAATCACGCCTGGCGACTCGCCTTTCTGGCGCAGCTGACTCACCTGCCGACCCACGCCGAGGGCCCAGCGGAAGATCTGCAGCTTTACGCCGCCCGCCTCTTCGGCACCGGTCACAACGCGGTTGTAGACCTTCTCGAAGATCCGCGGTGCAGCGGCCATAAAGGTGGGTCGGATCACGCCAAGGTTGTCGACGATCTTGGGGATGCGACCGTCCACGGCGGTCGTGAACCCGATCTGCAGACACGCCACTTCGAGGACCTTGCCGAAGCTGTGAGACATCGGCAGCCAAAGGAACTGGAGATCGTCCTCTTTGAACACATTGGTAGCGACCATGGCCTCTCCCTCGAACACCCAGCAGTCGTGGGTGAGCTCCACGCCCTTGGGCTGGCCCGTGGTGCCCGAGGTGTAGATGAGGGTGGCCAGACGATCCGGCGTGATGGCCTGGACCACGTCGGAGAAGGCGTCGCCCGTGTCCGCCTCGGCGAGCTCGCGTCCTTGGGCTTCGAGGTCGGAGAGCCGCACCACAAAGTCGCCGTCCGCCCGGCCATTGAACACCACCACCAGGCTCAGGTTTGGACACTGCTCCCGCACGCGGCGGATCTTGTCCGTCTGGCTATCGTCCTCTACGAACACCACGCGCGTATCAGAATCCTTCAGGATGTACGCGCACTCTTCGGCGGTATTAGAAGGGTAGATGGTCGTCGTAGCACCACCCGCGCACAAGATGCCCAGGTCCGCCAAGATCCACTCGATTCGTGTGGTGGACAAGATCCCCACCCGCTGCTCATCGAGCAGGCCACGATGACGAAGCGCCCGCGCGATGGCTTGCACCCGGTCGAGCGTCTGCGTCCACGTGAGCTGCTGCCACTGCTCATCGGCGTCGGGGTAGGTGAACGCCACTCGGTCTGGCGACTGGCGCACGCGGTCGAGGAGCAGATGGGCGACGGAGGCGTGGGACGCTGACATAGGGCCTCTTGGACGGGAGGTGACGGCTCGTGACCGCGGAACGTGTGAGAATAGCTGAGTGGAGGTGCGGTGAAGCACTTGGCGCTGCTGCTTGCGATGACATCCGGGCCCGCTTGGGCGGGTGAGGCGGATGATACGGACAGTGCCACCACTGATTCCGCGCCACTCGCGGTGCCAGCCAACACGGTGCAGATCCCCTATCGCAATGCTGCGGGGCAGCTGCCGGCTCAGGGCTATCGCTACATTCGCCCTCAGCCGCCCATGCGCCGATTCCGAGGCCCCAAGTGGCTGCAGCGCGCGCTCGCGGTCCCCGACCCGCCCCAAGAGCGCCCCGAACTCGACCCGTACGCACCGACCGGCGCCGTGGTGGAGCCCACCATCACCGCCCGTTCCATCCCCGAACCCGGCCCCCGACCCGAGGCCTATGCCGATGAGGAGATCGTGGTGTGGGGCGACCGCCTAGAGCAGGCTCGCGCGGCGGTGGACCGACGAATGCGCTCTCTTGGCTACGAGGTCGCAAACTCCAAAAAAGGGCGTACAACCTGGAAGCCTTCTGGCGCCTATGCCGGTTGGAAGCCCACGGTCACCATCGATGATGACGGCTGGTTCGACGTGAAGGCGCCCGCGGTGTCCGGCCTCACGCCCACCGCGACCGCGGGCCAACTCGGCCCGACCGCGCCGGTGGGGGCCGACACACAAACCAGCAACCAGCTGCCCCCTGTGCTCGGCGGCGGCATCACCGGTCAAGTCAGTGGAAAGCGCGTTCGAATGCACGCCGAGAACAAGGTGTCGCGGCAGGTGTGGGACGTGGTGGCGGGCCTGTCCGAGGCACACTCCGAGACCAGCCTCATCGCGCGCCTCGAACAGCTGCCCGATGAGCTCGATGCCCTATGGCACCAAGGCGTTGGGCCCGGCGGCGCGCTGTACGTGACCAATCAGGAGCGACAATCTGCTCTATTGACCTTGTGGGCCAGCCGAACGCCGACCCGGACCGGCGAGACCGTGCGAAACAAGATCGCAGACTACCTGCTCAATGAAGTGCACCCAGAAGCGACGCTCCCGCCGTCCATGGTGGCCAAGGCCGAGCGTCGGTGCGGCTGTTTGCTGTTTCGCTAGGCCCGGCTGGTCGGTCAGTCCAAGAAGATTGGGAACACGCCGCCTTCGTCGATCGACACCCCATCATCGTAGATTGCGCCGACGGCGAGGGCGGGCCCAGAGCGGGTTTCCGTTGCCGAGAGGTCGCCGCCAAAGAGCGTTCCTGGCGCCTCCACATCGCCGATGGCTATGGCCCAGGGGTCCGAGCGCGGAACGCCGCCGACCACCTCGTAGATCCTCACCACACCCACCCCATCGACTCCGGCATAGGCATCTCTAGGGGCCCCAACGGCGATGCGATTTCCGGACATCAGAGCGACGGTTTCGCCGAAGAATGCGAAGTCGCCCGGCCCCCAAATATATTGTGGGTTCAGGGTGCTCAGCTCCGCCGACAAGGTGACGTCCGTCGTGGGCATCACCGGGCCGACCGCCTGGCGAGGCAAGCCATTGAGCTCGGCGCCCGACAAGAGCACGGCAGCCCCCCGGAGCGTGCCGTCCAGCCGCATGCGATATCCGCCAACAACCACGTCTGGCACGCCATCCCCGGTCACATCAACGCCACCGGTCACGGACTGCCCAAAGCGACCGCTCGCGTCGGTGCTGTGAACGGTGGACATCTGCCGGGTGCTGGGGCAACTCCGGCCACCATATCCCCAAAAGATCCGAACAGACCCTCCATCTCGCACAGAGAAGTCATCGTACATGGCGCTGACCAACACCTCGTCGCACCCATCGCCGTTGAGGTCACCGGCGCCCGCGACCGCATAGCCGAAGAGCGGGGAGGTTGAGCTGTGAACGACCCCGACGTCATCGCATCCAACCTGGATGACCCCGCTGGATGCGCGAGGGCCGCCGTACATCATCGAGAAGCCACCGCGGTTGCTATCGAACCGGTTGGAGGCCATGATCGCGTCGTCATAGCCATCGCCGTTGTGGTCGAAGCCCGCCTCCATTCGCTCCACATATCCACCGGGCCTGGCACCCCACTGCACCCGCGTCGGGTCTGTGGTGAACGAGCCGTCTGGCTGCCCCGAGTACACCCACACCGCGCCCGCGGTCCCTCTGGACCCCGTGCAGGGGGACCGGTCGGAGAACGCGGCCGTGAGGTTGCCCGAGCGAGACTCGGTGTACGACGCCACCAACAGGTCTTGAAGGCCATCTCCGTCCATGTCGGAGCCGCCGGACACCGCCCAGCCGTCCCGGTCGTAGGTGCCGTGGTAGGGCCGCGTCACCACTTCCCCGTCGTCTACAAGCTCGATGGTGCCGCCGGGTCCCGGTAAAAAGGCGCCGACGCTGCCGCGCAATGGAGCGACACCGCCAGAGCTGTAGGGCGCCCCGACGATCAAGGTGGGCGTCCCCTCACCCGTCACATCTGTCCACCCAGCCGTGCCGGTCCGGCCGACCAGGTCTCCGCTCACGTCCATGGGTAAAGCCATGCCCGTTCCCGTACTTCCGCTGTCCCACTCGGTGATGTAGAGCCCGCCGACGCCCGGTCCAAAGGTGTTGTCTCGCCCGGCGATCACCCCGACGTCAGACAGGCCATCGCCGTTGACGTCGCCGAGGCTCGCCACGGACTGGCCGTACCAAGAGTTGGCGTGGGGGCCCTGCAACCAAGCGTCAGGCTCCACCGCTGTGAAGTCTCCCCAGCGTTCTGAGACGCTGGTGTCGAGGAACATCCGTACGACGCCGGTGGAGACGGGCTGTCCAGGACGTTCATCGATGGGGGCGCCGACCAGGACATCGGCCAAACCATTGCCGTCGATGTCCGCTAGATCCACCCCATAGCCCATGTAGTCATAGCGCTGATTTCCTTGAATAAACCAGTCTGCGTCAAGGGAATCGAACACCAAAGCCTCGTCGGGCGAGTAGGCGTCGCCGCGGAAGAGGCTGGCTTCGCCCCAGTTCGTGCTGCCATTGAGACGACGTCGCCACGCCCCGATGAGCACCTCGTCTTTGCCGTCGCCATCCACATCACCCGTGGACACGACCCGGCCGAAGTTGGCGGCCGTGTCGCCGTCGATGACGGCAAAGATGCGATCGGGCTCCGTAGAGACCCCAGTATCCGAGCCTAGATAGACAAAGACTGCACCGGGCGAGCCGCTGGTGACGAGCCCGCGATCATGGGACGACACCAGCAGATCGCACCGCCCATCACCATTGAGATCACCAGAGGTTAATGTACGGCCGAGCAGCATATTTGCGTGATGACTAAATCCGCCGAGGCCATCGGGCGACACGCCCCAGAGCTGCTGATCCCACTCTGGCTGCACCCCGACGGGGCCGCCCATGTGGATGTAGACCGAGCCCTGATTCACCGGATCGGGGTCTTGGGCTTCGTCTTCGGCTGCGTAGGCGCTGACCGCCAGATCATCGTATCCATCGCCGTCAAAGTCGCACGCTGCGACGCCGTGCCCCAGCCGGTCGAAGGAGCGCTCCCCTTCCCAATCCACCGAGGGAGCGTCCGCGAAAAAGCCTCCGGCTATGCCCGGAAATACCGCGACCCAACCGGCAGCAGGCAGTCCATCCTTTCGGTCTTGGCTCCCGAGCACCAGGTCCAGCTGTCCATCGCCGTCGAAATCCCCGGTCGCAGCCCGTCGCCCCATATTTTCGGACACTTGCGTCCCGTATTCACTGAAGACCGGGGTTTCAGACAGACCATCGGGACCTCCCGCGTAGACCTCGACCGCGCCGCCCAGGCGCGCCTCGACGCCGGCCTCGCTGTTCAGCAGAATGACGTCGTCGTAACCATCACCGTTGAGGTCTCCCGGCCCGCGAACGCGCTGGGTAATGGTCATGTCGCCATCGGGGACCACCGTGCTCGGCACCCGAGCGGCGATGGCGTCCACACGCAGGCTGAGGGTCATCTGGGTGTACACGTCCTGCACGAAGACTTGGGACCGCCCCTCGTCGAGAGAGCGGTACTGGCCTTGCTCATCGATGGATCCGGGACCCGACATGACCCGCACGTCATAGTCGCCGCTTCCCCCGCGTACCTCCAAAGGCAACGCCGCACCGGTACCCACGACAAATCGCGTGGTCGGCGCCGAGAGTTCAGCGTTGGGGTCGACGTGGAAGGTGGCCTCGACGATCTGGCCTGTGACTTGGTCCACCACGTTGACGACGTCGATCCCAGCCACCCGCCCCGCCACATAGCCGCAGCCGTCCAGGCGTCCGGTGCTGATATTCGTGGCCAGCTCGCATCGGATATCGCCAGAGCCGCCTTGCACATCGAAGATCACGCCCGTGCCTGGTGTGAGCCAGGTGTCGGTCGGCGAGACCGTCAGAGGCGTGAACACCACCACCTCGGCGGAGGCCGCGCTGTCGGGACAGGCCGCGTCCGTCACCACAATCGTGTCAGTGCCGCCCGTCTCGCCGCCCGCCAGGTAGGCACCGCTGGTGGGGCTGATCAGACCGCCCGAGGCGTTGTCCTGGATGGCAAAGGTGTACTCCCCGCTGCCGCCAAACGCCTCAAACCGAATGTCGTCTCGGGGCAAAACCGAGGACATCGTTGGCGAAATCGCAAGCCCGCAGTCGATGACCACGTCGGTGTCGTCGGTCGGTCCGGTATCGGGACGCGGAGCCGGGTCCAAGGCCACGGCGCCCCCGTTGCACCCCAGGAGGGTGATCGCGGTCAGTGCGGTGCAAAACGTAGCATTGCGCATCACTCTGCCTCCATCGGGAATGCGTAGCCGGCGCCGATATCCGGGCCGGCGGCGTTGGAGTCGGGCGCGCCAATGAGCAGCACGCTCTTGCCGTCTCGATCCGCAATCTTGAGGGTCTCGCCAAAGGTGCCGAACGGGGAGGTCTCACCGACCACCACTGCGACGGGAGCGGGATCGAAGCGGCCCTCGTCGGGGCTAAATCGATAGACCATGGCGCCTCCGGTGTAGGAGCCACCGCCGAGGTCGCCCCCGGGCATAGTCGCTGCAACCAAGGAGCGCCCTGGATTCTCGGGGTCGGGAATCAACGCCACCGCGGTACCGAAGGCGCTGCCGGCCGCGGGGCCAACAATGGCGCGACCTGGGCCCGGCGCCAGCAGATCCGGCACTTGAGACGGCTGGTAGGTCGGCAAGAGATTGTCGGCGTCCACCGCGGGAAGCGACATCAGATAGGACCCGGGAACCAGCCACACCGCGCCAACGGACGTGCCCCCCGTGACGTAGAGCGGCGCACCGACGACCAAGTCTGGGATGCCATCGCCGTCGACGTCGCCGCCGCCGGCTACGCTCCAGCCCGCTTGGGCCGACTGATCCCGACTCGCCATGGTGGTGATGCGAGGCAGCTTCGCGCACCCAGACCCTCCGCCCCAGAGCACGCGTACAACACCTTGATTACTCAGGCCCAAGTCCTCGCCACGAGCGCCGATAGCCGCGTCATCACAGCCGTCGCCATCGATGTCTCCCAGGTCTGCGAGGGACCAGCCGAGCAGTGCGTTCGCCTCGGTTCCAACCCAAGTTCGGTCGAAACACAGGACATGAGCGCCGCCTTCGAGAGCGGGGCGCCCGCGAATAATGCCGAACCCACCTCGGTTTCCACCACCCCACTGATATCCCGAAGCCAAGATGTCTTCGGTGCCATCACCGTCGAAGTCCAGCCCGCCAATGGCCCGGAATAGGCGGCCGCCGGCATAGGGTCCATGGGCGATCCAGGTGGGGCGAGGCTCAATACCGTAGCGAGTGCCCCGGTGAACCACCACGGAGCCCGCGATGCTCCGCCCGCCCCCACAGGCGACGGGATTGGCGGCGGTCGACCCGTAGTTGCTGGGCTTGGAGTCGCTCCACGCCACCATCACCAAGTCTTCATAGCCATCACCGTCCATGTCGACGGTGCTCAAGTCATGGCCCAGGGCGTCGGAGCGGCTGTAGGTGAGCCAGTCGGTCTCCACCGGCACCGCCGAATTGGCCCAGTCTCCGCGAGCTCCTGCATAGGCGAAGACCGCGCCGCTATTGGCGCCGAGCGGCTTCTCACCCACTGCCGCGAGGCCGAAGCCCGGCGCGCCCATCACCACGTCTTTCTGTCCATCACCGGTCACATCGAACAAGGCCATACTGGAGCCGTAGCCATGCCCCGAAGCGATGACCGGCAGCTCCACAGGCTCGGGTTCATCCATGGAACCGCGCACCTGAAATCCAGTTCCGAGTTCTACTCCATAGGTGGAATCACGACCGGAGAAGGCGAATAGATCGCCGAGCCCATCGCCGTCCACGTCCCCGGCGAACCCAACCGCCTGGCCCATAAAGGCTTCGCGCTTCTCTCCAATCGCGACCACTTCACCGACCTCGGCCATCGTCAGCTGCTGGCCTTCCCACACATCGGGCAGAGTATGGCCCATGATGCGAAACACGATGCCGGTATCGGGATCACGTTCAGGGTCATCGTCCTCGTCTCGCACGGCTCCGATGAGGATGTCGGCCAGGCCATCATCGTCTTGGTCATAGACCGAGACCGAAAAGCCAAAGAAGTCGCTGCGACCGCCGCCGCTAAAGCGGAGATCCGCGTTGCTTTCATCCCAGGTCACGTCCCCGGTGCCATCTGCCAGCGAGGGTCCGTCGTAGACGAAGACCGCCCCCGAGTCGGGTTGGGGGGCCGCGACTCGCCAGGCGCCCACCACCAGCTCATCGGCGCCATCGCCATTGACGTCCGCCAGGCCATAGCCTCGCGCAAAGCTGGCGGACGTATCGGTGCCCAAGTGCGAGATGATCCGCACCGGGTCCTTGGAGACCGTCGTAGAAGCGTCGCCCAAGTACACGGCCATCCACCCATCATTGCCCGATCCAGTGAGGCTCCGGAAGTCCACGCCGGACACCAGATCGCAGAGGCCGTCCCCGTTCAGATCGCCCGCCTGCAGCTCACGGCCAAGGTAGACGTTCCGCGCCGTCCAACCGTCACTTCCATCGGGCACAAATCCAAATCGGGTGGTGGACGGCTCCGCCGCCAAGCCCGTTGCGGAGCCCCGGTAGATGTAGATGGCCCCCTGGTCGTTGACCCGACGCTCCGCGGTTCGGTCTTCCGCTACGTAGGCGCCGATGGCCAGGTCTGCGTAGCCATCGCCATCAAAGTCGCAGGCCGCGAGTCCAGAACCCAGCCGGTCGGAGTTGAACGTGCCAGAGAACACCCGCGCCGGCTCGGTCTCAAAGAAGCCGTCTTCGAGGCCCCAGTGCACCCAGACGCCGCCGTTGGAGGCGCCGCCCACCGACGCCAACTCAGCGGACCACGCCAGGTCGAGCACGCCGTCGGCGTTGAGGTCTGCGATGGCGATCGCGCGACCCCCCTCATCTTGAAAACCCAGTTGGTAGCCGAAGACTTGTGCCGGCTCGGCCTCCAAGCCATCCGGTCCTCCGGCGTAGATGAACACGCCGCCTGACCCCTGCCCCACCAAGTTCGCCTCGGCTAGGCCCAGCACCACGTCATCGTAGCCATCTGAGTTCAAGTCGTAGGTTCCGACCACGCGGCCGGTGGATCCCAGCTCGCCGTCGGTCTCCACGCTCGGAACCCGAGGCTCCGCCACCCGAGCCGACGCGGCCTCAACCGCGCCCGTGAACCGATCGGTGACCTGGAGCCGGGTCTCTCCGGGGCGGACCGCGACCAAGGTGCCATCGCGAACAAGGACGCTATCCCCTTCCACAATCTGGATGTCCAGGTGCCCGCTGCCGCCCAGCGAATCCGGGGTGTAGGTGGAGTCGATCGGCATCATCCACCGAGTGCCCCAGAGGTCCAGCGGCGCCTCCACCGCCACAGTGTAGGTCGCCGAGACGGCCCTTCCGCTGGCCGGATCCGACACGGTCACGCGGTCGACCCCCGAGGTCCCAGCCACATAGGTGCACCCGTCCAAAGACGCGCCCGATCCATTGACGACCAGCTCGCAGACGGGCTCTGCCACGCCGCCCTCCACGGCCAGGTCAAACCGGGTGCCCGGCTCCACCAGGGCGCGCATCGGACTCACAGATAACGAAGGCACAACCTCAATTTTTAGTGTGGCCAAATCCTCACAAGCGCCGTCGACGGCAGTGGCCGTGTACGTCATCCCGGGCTCTCCGCCAGCGAAGAGGCGGCCAGTGGTCGGGTGCAAGCTTGCTTCGCTATCGGAGGTCTGCAATGCGAAGCGCACACTCCCGCTACCACCCTGGGCCTTCAACTCCAGCACGCCCCACGGTACGACCCGATCCCAGTCTGCCTGGAGGGTCAAAGGCTCGCAGTCCACAGGGTCGCCCGTATCGGTATCCACCACATCCGTATCGGAGTCCGTGGACACAGCCGGTGCGTCGCACCCGCCCAAGCCGAGCCCTGCAACCACAGTCAAGCCCGTGATAGCGTACGCAGGCACGGAGCGGAACAACACAATGAAGCGAGCAAACATCGCCACCATCCTCTGTCTCGCCGGCTGCGCCAGCGAGACCCAAACCCTAGTGCAAGATGGTGCTGAGAGGGTACCGGAGCTCGAGTCGATGTGGTCGACCGGGGCGGAGTACCTACACATCGGTGATGCCCGCGCCTTGGCCGAGTCCGAGACCGGCGTGGTGCTGGTGGATCCCCGGATGCCCGAACCGCAGTCTCTGGGCAGCGCCACCGGCAGCCTGGACGGGGGCGCCTGGATGAATAGCAAGCTCCTGTTTTCGGTCGACGGCAATATACAGCTTTGGAACGGCGTGACCTGGAATAGTCCCCTAAGAGACGCCCTCGATGGCGCCGCCGAATCCGTGGTTGCAGACGGCGACCGACCCGCGCTGTGGATCCGAGACGCCTCGGGGTGGGTGCACTGGGAACAGGAGCGGAGCTTCCGCGTCACCATCGATGGCCAAGAGGCGGCGGGCCCGCTGGCACCCGGCGCTCAGATCGACGGGACCCCGGTCAGCTGGCTCGCCGTGGACTCGGCGGTCGCAGCGGTCGACAACACCGGGCAGAGCGTCGAATCCAAGAGCTTCGATGACGTGCGCAGCATCGCCACAACCGCCGATGGATCGACCTGGGTCGCCGACGGCGTCTTGCTGCACATGCGCACCCCGCAGGGCGAGTGGGTCCAGTACGGCTTCGACTCATCCGTCGCCATGGTCTACGCAAACCCGGCCTCTGACCTGATCTATGTTCAGACCGTCGACCGCTTCTACAGCGGCACCACAGACGGGGTCCTGCCGTATCGGGCTCCGCTGCTGGGCACCCTGTCCGTAGACGAGCGAGGCCGGCTCCACGGCAAAGATGAGAGCGGCGCCTGGGTCGCCGACCTCAACCCGGCCATCGCCATCCTCGACGTGCCGGATGGCGTCATGTCGGTTCCCACCACATTCACCGTCGATCCTCCAAACAAGGCCAATGTCACCTCCGTCTCGCTGTCCATCGATGGCGAGGCGACGCCGCTCGGAGCCGAACCTCCATGGAGGCTTTTAGTGTCTCCGGCGGAGATGACGGGCGCCGATCACACCGTCACTGCCAAGGTCGGGTGGAGAGATGGGGCCTCCGAGGAGCTCACCGTCCCGTTTACCGTGGCCGCTCGGGATGTCACCTGGGACCAAGACATCCGCGTGCTCTTCGAAGACCGATGCGGCCAGTGCCACGGCGGAACCCGCGAGACTGTGCTGGATCAGGTCGACGTCTGGGTCCTTCGGTTCGACGAGATCATGGAAGAGGTGGAGACCGCTCGGATGCCGCTGAGTCAGCGCCCGCTGGACGAGGACGAGCTGGCGCTCCTCAACGCGTGGAAGGCCGCGGGCTTCCCTGAGTAACGCCGCAAATTGGCGAGCCACTCCCGCCCTATTTGGGCGCCTTCGGAATCACGCCAAGGGGCAGCTCCTTGCCGCCCATGGTGACCAGCGACACCTGATCCTCGCCCGTCACGCGGCTCATCACCATGCCCAAAGCGACGGGGGCAGGCCAGTCCGGGTCATTGCCCGTGACCTCGACGATCACCACGTCGTGAGATCCGCCATCAGCGCTTGTGCACTTGAGCGCGGCCATCGCTTTCTGTGTTTGTACCTCGGTAAATGGTAACTCCGAAGTGGGAGCGCAGGAGCCCGGAACCAAGCCAAAGTCCAGCGTGTTCTGCTCGAAGCTCATCTGCACGTGGGTCTGGCCCTCGTCTGCAGGGGCGAGCGCCCACACGCCTTGCACCTCGCGGAACTCCACCTTGACTGGTTGCACCTCGGCCGTTCCCGCCGTGCACCCAACTACCCACGCCAACATCACCCATGCACCGTGTCGCACCGAACCTCCACCGCAGCTGGCTAACGGGTCGTTCTGGACCAGGCTTGCACCCGATTCTGTAGTGGATCTCCTTGCATAGCGTGCGACTCCATGGTCCAATGCAGCACGCCCTTTGGCGTTTGTTGATCCTTTCCTCGGGATACTCTCATGTCGCAATCGTTGAAGCGGCGCCGCGGTTCTCCAGCTGGCACCCCCTCTAAGCAGACCCCGTCATCGAACTCCACGGAGACCTCGGGCGGATCGACCGAAAACCGGAACGACCTGGTGTGCGATCAGAGCACCGAGGAAGAGACGCCCGTGCTCGGCGCTCTGGAGTCCGCTTTTGGAGCAGACCTCAGCGATGTTGAGATCAAGACCGACGACCAAGCGCTCGGCGATCTAGGCGCCGAAGCAGCGACCGAAGGCAAGCAGATCGTCGTGCCGTCCACCCTCAACCTGGACGCTCCCAGCAAAGACGACCTCGACACGCTCGGCCATGAAACCGCACATGTGCTCGGCTCCACGTCGGGCGCCAAGGATGTGGACGAAGAAGGCGAAGGCTCCGAGAAAGCGGCCGAAGCCGCTGGCGCACAGTTCGCGGCCTGGGCCTCGGGCGGAATGGAAGGCCAAGCGCCCAGTCTACAAGGTGCAACAGGCGGAACCGGCAAAACTCAACGCAAGGCCGCCGGCCAGGGCGGACTCACTGGCTCGCCCATGTTGTCCAAGGGC
>JBGCER010000002.1:0-10851 GCA_045106515.1 Myxococcota bacterium | reverse complement strand
TTCATCATCATCTTCGTCGTGACGTGGCTCAGCACGCGCATCGGCAAGCGAAAGGCGTTCTACCTGGCCATCGGCCTCTCAGCGCTCGGCTATGCACTCAAGTGGTTTTGCTACCAGCCCGACTACCCGTGGCTCATCCTGCTTCCGGCTCCGCTCATGGCCTTTGGCCTCGGAGGCCTGTTCACCCTGATGGGCTCCATGGTCGCGGACGTGGTGGACCTCGACGAAATTACCAGCTATGAACGCCGAGAAGGCATGTTCGGGTCCATCTACTGGTGGGTGGTGAAGCTCGGCATGGCAGCCGCGCTCGCCGGCGGCGGCTACCTCTTGAACTTCACCGGCTTTGATGTGAAGCTCGGCGGGGCGCAAACCGTCGAGACGATCATGTGGATGCGCGGCTTTGACGCATTCATTCCCGCAGCCACATCCCTGTTGGCGATCCTCCTTATCTGGCTCTACCCCATCAACGAGGCTTCCGCGCAGACCGTCCGCGAGGAGCTCGAGCGACGTCGAGAAGTTCCCGATGCTGCCTAATGCTTGGATTGACGTCCCCGACGTCGACACCCTAGATCCGTTCCTCGTGAGCGTGGTCAGCCCATCCGACCACTGGATGTATGCCTCCTCTAGAGGTGGGATGACCGCGGGTAGAGCCAACGCCGCCGGCGCGCTCTTTCCCTACCTCACCGACGATCGGCTTCACCGCGCCCACGAAGACGTAGGCGGGTGGACCTGCTTGCACGTGACCCAACAGGGCCAAACCACCACCTGGGAGCCCCTGCGGCCCCGAGCGGGGGCGGGCATTCACCGTCACCTCCGCAAGTCCGTGGCCGGCGATCGCCTAGAGTATGAGGAGGTCAACGACGCCCTCGGCATGCGAATTCGCATCCGCTGGGCCTTCTCCGAGGCCTTTGGCATTGTGCGCAGCGTCACCCTCACCGCCGGTGACACCCGCACCCACGTGCGCATCGCGGATGGACTCAACGGTGTGCTCCCGGCGAACTCGCCGCTGAAGCTGGTTCAGACCGCCAGCTGTCTACTCGATGCCTACTCACGGGCGGAGTGGGACGCGGACGGCGCCATGGGCCTGTTCACCCTGGAGGCGGTCCCCTCCGACAAGGCCGCCCCCGCCGAGTCCCTGCTCGCCAACGTGGTCTGGTCCGCCGGCCTCGACGTCGAGACGGTGCTCTTGTCCCGGCAACAGCTCGACGCCTTCGCTCGGGACCTGCCCCTACAGCACGAGGGCCTCGTGACCGGTCGGCCCGGTGCGTTCATCGTGCAGAGCGCCGCCACGCTCGACGCCGGGGCCTCCATCACCTGGCACATCGTGGCGGACGTCAACCGCAGCCACGTCCAGGTCGCGGCCCTACGCGCCCGGGCTGCATCGGACATGGATGGCCCCATCTTGGTCGAGCTTGAGCGCACGACCGCTGGCATGGACGGCATCATCGCCGACGTCGACGGCCTCCAGTGCACGGCCAACGCCACCATGGACGCCCACCAACGCGCCACCGCCCTATTCAACGCCATGCGCGGCGGGGTGCCCGTCCAAGAACACCGCGTTGATGGCGATGAATTCGTAAAGTTCGTCGCCCAGCGATGCTCCCCGTGCTTCGAGCGCAACGCCGACCGCCTGCGCGAGCTCGGCACCGGTCCACTGGAGATCGGCGCCCTCGTTCGGTGGGCCCGCGACACCGCAGACCCCGACCTGCACCGGCTCTCCCTGGAGATGCTCCCGCTGTGGTTCGGACGACGCCACGGCGACCCCAGCCGCCCTTGGAACGCCTTCTCGATCCGCGTGCGGGACGCCGATGGCAGCCGGTTGATCGCGTGGGAAGGCAACTGGCGCGACCTCTTCCAGAACTGGGAAGCCCTGCTGCTGGCCTACCCCGAGTTCATCGAGAGCGTCATCGCCGTCTTCGTCAACGCCTCCACCTTGGATGGCCACAACCCGTACCGGCTCACGTCGGACGGCGTGGATTGGGAGCAGCCGGAGCCCGACAACCCCTGGGCCAACATTGGATATTGGGGCGATCATCAGGTCAGCTACCTGACGCGCCTGCTGGAGCTGTCCCAAGCCCACCACCCTGGACGCCTCGAGACGCTGCTCACCACCTCGGTGTTTTCGTCCGCCGATGTGCCCTACCGGATGCGGTCCCACGAAGAATTGGTCGCGCGCCCAGACGACGCCATCGCCTTCGATCATGCCAAACAGACCCGCATCGACGACCGCGAACAGACCATCGGCGCAGATGGCCGCCGCGTCCATGACAATGGTCGTGTGCTTCACCTAACGCTGGCCGAGAAGCTGCTGCTGCCCGTCCTGGCCAAGCTCTCGGCCTTGGTGCCGGGTGCGGGAATCTGGATGAACACCCAGCGGCCCGAGTGGAACGACGCCAACAACGCCCTCGCCGGCCACGGTGTGTCCGTGGTGACCGCCGCCTATCTGCGCCGACACCTCTGCGTGCTTCGCGACCTCTTCCAGACCTTGCAGGGTCCGGTGCCCATGATGGGCGCGACCCAGCGATGGCTCGCCCGGGTGGTCGAACAGCTCGCCGCCGAGCCCGGACACTGGAACGACGCCCGCCGCCGAGCCGTCATGGACGCCCTCGGCACCGCGGCCCAGGACTACCGCAGCCAGATCTACGACGAGCGCGGCTTCGACCGCACCGACCGCAGCCCCGCTCAGCTCGTGCACCTGTGCGATCGCGGCGTGCGCTGGCTCGACGATGCCCTTCGCGCCGCTCGTAGACCCGACGGCTTGTTCGACGGCTACGACCTCGTGCGCTTCGGTCCTGCCACCGCCGGCGTGTCCCGGCTCTACCCGATGCTCGAAGGCCAAGTGGCCATCCTGGCCTCGGGAGTGCTGGGTGCGACCGAGGCCGCCGACCTGGTCGATCACCTCTTCAAGAGCGCGCTCTTCCGCCCCGACGTGCACACCTTCATCTTGTACCCCAATCGAGAACTGCCTTCATACCTTGATAAAAATCAAGTTCCGGAGTCTCAAGCGCTGCGGATCCCCAATGTGGCCCGGTGGTTGGACACCCAAGACACTCGGGTCATCGCCCGGGACACAGAAGGCCGACTTCGCTTTGCCGCCCACCTGCAAAACGCCGAGGACCTGCAGCACCTACTGGCGGGCGTGGGCCTGTCCGAGGAAGACCAAGCGCCGCTGCTCGACCTGTGGGAAGCCACCTTCGAGCACCACGCCTTCACAGGACGATCCGGCACGATGCACGCCTACGAAGGCATCGGCAGCGTCTACTGGCACATGGTGGGCAAGCTGCTCTTGGCGGTTCAAGAGTGCTGGCAGCGGTCCGTGGACGACGGTGAACCTGCCGACGTCATCGAGCGTTTGGCCCGACAATACTGGGCGGTTCACCACGGCTTGGGCGTGCACCGCACCGCGGCAGAATTCGGCGCCATTCCGACCGATCCCTACTCCCACACCCCGTTTGGTCGTGGCGCCCAGCAGCCCGGCATGACCGGACTGGTCAAAGAAGAGATGCTCACCCGGCGTGGAGAGCTGGGCGTACGTGTGCGCCAAGGATGCCTCTGCTTCGAGCCCGACCTGCTCGATCCTCAAGAGCTGCTCACGCAAGAGCAGACCTGGACCGTACCCGCCGGGGTGCGACCAGAGCGGCGGGTCCACGTCCCCGAAGCGGGCTTGGGCTTCCTGATCTGCGGAGCGCCCATCGTCTACCGCTCCGGATCCAGTTCCGAGATCCACGTTCACACCACCAGCGAGACCTTCCATGAGCGAGGGGGACGGCTGAACGCCGAGCTGTCCGCCCGCGTCTTCGCTCGCGATCCACAGATCTTGCGAATCGAAGTGACGGTGGCTCGGTAGCGGTGCGGAGGGCCGGCGAAGCGGACCCGCCTTAGGGGCACGCCGCGTCCAGCGAGACCTCTGGAAGCCAACCAAAGCCGCCCTCCACCCGCACGTCGGTGGCTCGGGCGAGCTTCTCCTCGTCCAGGTTCAGCACACAGGCTTCCGTGACACGACCGATCTGCTTCCGGGCCCCGTCTACGAATCCACGAACTTCCATCTGCGCGTCGACGCACGAATAGGGCAGATGCAATGTTTCGCCGTTGGAAAGCTCGATTTCCGGTGGGACACCTTGTGGCCCCAACGTATAGGAGAAGGTCAGCAGCTCCCCTTCTGTACACCGCGACCCGTCCCGGCACAGAACCTGCCCCTGTCCTCCGACGGACCACACAGCGCCGTCCGTGCATTCGGTCGTATCGGCGATAATCGTCGTCGGCTCTAGCACGCCGTACGGCATGGGACCCGGACACGAATGGCTGATGGCCAGGTCGGGCTGGGTCCCTGCAATCTCCAAGCTGACGTCCTCAATCTCGGCCACCGACGGTCCATTGAGCCCAATCGTGCAGTCGGGTTGCAGTCCCCCTAGGTCGCGGCCTGGACCATCGACCGGGTGGGTGCCGGTAAACTGCGCGGTCAGGTTCGTACAGTCCGCTGGCGGGGTGGCAAGATCGCCATTTTCGAGAGTTTGTTCCTCGAATGGAGCTCGCCCATCGATGACCATCTCCACAGAAAAGGTCTTCCCGAGGTCGCGTCCGCACTGGTCGTCGGCGGTACAAGTGATGGAGTAGGTTCCCCGGATCTCGATCGCGGCGCCAGCGGGATCGTCGCACAAGCGACCGGGCGTGAGCCGGAGGTCGGTGATCGTCGCAGGGCCATACTTGGACGGTCCCGTGGGCGGCGTGCATTCCGAGCCCATGAGCGGAGTGATCAAGGCGAGCAAACAGAGTTGGCGCATGCAGGGCCTCCCAAAACGTAGCGCACCTTACACAAAAAAATGCAGGTTGTAACGTTGGGGGAGATCCCTAGTCCGCCCGCGTGCACACATAGGGGTTGAGATTTTCGCACCCGATGTCGTTCCACGTGCCATTCCAGGTGTCGCCCCCCCGGAACATGACGCAGTTCTGGCTGTCTCCACCGTTGGGCTCTGGATCGATCCAGTTGACGTAGGTGGAGGCATCGCCGTCCGTCCACACCCAATTGCCCTCGCTGTCGGCGTCGGTGTAGCCCACCCAGCAGAAGGGGTTGCCCGCACCGTTTACGACGGTGCCGACCAAGGCGTCGGTGAGGAAGGCGTTCTCAGCGGCCGACCGGATGCTCGCCAGGTGCCACGCCTCGCCCATGCTCTGGCATTGTGCTTCTGCGCCCGCCCAGTCCCTACGCTCATCGCAGATCACATAGGTTCTACCTTCACCATCCTCCATCACAGTGGCGTCGTCCGCCAGACATGGAGGCCGGATACCCGCCACGTCGATGGTGGCGGTCGGGCTGACGTCGGTGCCATCGCTGGCCTCGACGTGGCACACCAACGACTGTCCCTCAGCCCAGCTGCCGGCCTGGGCCGTGTCATCGGCCCAGGTGGTGGTGGAGGTGTTCGTCATGGGGCTGCCATCGAGCGTCCACCAAAACCGGTACTCGACCGGATCGCCGTCGGCGTCTCGGGACGGCTGCTCGATCGTGCACACCACCGCTTCTCCGGCGGCAGGCTTTTCCGGGGCCGTGCCCAGGTCCGGCGCAGAGGGGGCCCCATTCACCACCATCAAGGGCTCCGACTGCACGCGATCGGAAAAGAGAAAGCCATCATCGGCAACCACGGCCACGTAGACGCTGTCTCCCCGAACGAAGGAAAAGCGCCCGTCGAGAGTGGGGGTATTCGTCCGTGATACACCGTTTACAAACCACTCATAGGTGAAGGACAGGTTCTGGCCATCCCAGTCCGAAGCGTCGATCGTGGCGGTGGCCAGGTCGTCGGACTTCAACGGCACAGGCGCGATGTCCACTGCGGTGAGATCCGGGGGATTGTTACCGCCCACTACCGTGTTTGAACGCACAGTTTCACCCACATCTGACGCATCGCTCGGCGTGATATTCACCCAGACCTCTTCGCCTGCCTGCACCACATCGGGCCCGAGCGTGCTCCCGGTTCCGACCACGTCACCGTTCACCACCCACTCGTAGGCCAAGGTGACGTCCTCTCCATCGCCCGCGGGGACGATCTCCACCTGGGCCGTGAGTACGTCGGCGCGCAGTGGGTTTTCGGGGCCGACAACGACCCTATCCACCAGAGGAATCGTTGTGCCAAGGGGGTTATCCGTAGGTTCGGAAGTCGAGTTGCAGGCGCCCAGCGCGGCCAGAATCAAGATGGAACGAAACACGAGACCTCCGGATTGGATGGACTGGACTATCCGAGGCGAGCGCGAACCACGCGCAGACTCCACAGAACTGCTCTATTCTTCGAGTACCCGCCGAGACGGCACGCCCTTCTAGCCATGGAGGTCCCTATGGACCGATCGCTTCGCCTGGCCCTGCTCCTCCCCGCCCTCACCTTGTTCAGCTGCACCGATGGGGACACCGACACCGGTACCGATACCGGCGGGGACACCGGCACCGATGAAGGTCCCGTCGACGTAGACAACGACGGCTTCTCCGTCGATGAAGACTGCGACGACAGCAACCCGGAGATCAACCCCGACGCCACCGAAGTGTGCGATGAGGTCGATAACAACTGCAATGACGAGATCGACGAGGGCGTGACCCAGACCTTCTACGTCGACGCCGACGCCGATGGCGAGGGCGACGCCAACGCCGCCGTCGAGGCCTGCGAGGCCGCCGACGGCCAAGTCACAAACAGCACCGACTGCGATGACACGGACGCCCTCATCAACACCGCAGACGCCGATGCGGATGGCCTGACGAGCTGCGACGGCGACTGCGACGACACCAGCGACACCGTCCTGCCCGGTGCCCCCGAGATCCCCGGCAACGCCATCGACGAGGACTGCGACAGCGGTGACCTCCCCCTCGAAGGCGTGCTCCTGCTCAACGAGGTCCACTACGACCCGTCCAACCAAGACCTCGACGAAGACGGAATGGACGATGGCGACGCCAACGGCGATGGAGACCGCAGCTCCATCGACGATGAGTTCGTCGAGTTCATCAATATGGCGAGCGTGCCCATCGACATCAGCGGCTTTCGCATGTGGGACGAAGAGAACCTGACAGACCCAGAGTCCACCACCTACCTTGAGATCAACCACGAAGTGCCCGCGGGTACCATCATCCAGCCGGGCAAGGCCCTGGTGGTCTTCGGTGGCACGGCCCCCACCGGAGACTTCGGCGGCGCCACCGTGCAGGTCTCGACCCTAAGAGAGCTCAACCTGAACAACAACGGCGACAGGTTCATCATGCAGGACTCCAATGGCGTGGAGTTCTTCCGGTTCGACATCGAGCCCCTGTCGAGCAACCCCAACCAGTCCTACACGCGCAATCCGGACATCACCGGAGCGTTCGAGCTGCACACGGACAACACCCCGCTCTTGTACTCGCCGGGCACCACGATGGACGGCTCCAACTTCTGAGTGGCAGGGCGCCGCTCCAGCTGAAGCGCGCCGAAGCCTAGCGGTGACCTCCTTGCTGATCGTGGTGGGTGAGGTGCGCTTCGGCGTGATGGGCTAGTTCACCATCTCCGGCAGGCCAAACACACCGATATACCCGGATGCAAGAGCGATTAAGCCCAACCCGATCGCCCATCCCTTCATGTCATTGCCCCACGCGATCGCCGCGCAGAACAGAAGCGAAACCAGTCCACCGATCCCCAACATATTGGCCCCCAAGGTGTTGTTGTTCAATGGAGGTACGTAGATGCGAGTTGGACTATTGCAGACGTCGACGCAATTCACCGACCTGGCCGTTCACAAGAGCTGTGGACACCCGGCCCGTGCTTACGCAAACTACGTCCAATGACCGGCCCGGAGGCACCATGCAGCGATGGATCTTGATGGCGGGCGTGGCCCTGGTTGCAGGAGCGTGCGGCGATAGCGGGCCGCTGGCAGACCTGCTCGAAACGGCGCCCGTCGCTTTCATCCTCTCCGTGTCCGACGACGGGTGCGTCGATGAAAACGGCGAGCTGACCTATGAAGGTTGCGGCGCCGATGGGCGTCTACTGCTCTGTGCAGGAGGCGATAGCGAGTGGCTGCGCCCTGGCAGCGACATCATCGAGTCGCCCAACTGGACGCGCGAGGATGAGACCCTAGTGCTTCGAGCAGACGGGTCTCGCTACACCTACACCTACGACGCACCCAATCTGACCAGTCCCGAAGGCGAAGTCTGGTCCCCAAACACGGTGACCGCCGGCGACTGCGAGTGAGCGCTCAGTCCAACTCGCAGATGAAGGGGTAACGCAGGCTGCAGGCCTGATCGTTCCAGGCGCCGTTTAGGAAGAAGTTGAGCTGGCCGCAGTCTTCGCCCCCCTGATCATTGGGCTCGCCGGTCTCCCAATTGGTGTAGGTCACCGCGGTGCCATCTTCCCAGACCCAGTCCCCTTCGCGGCTCCGGTCGTTGAACCCCATCCACCACGGGGTGCTACTATTGACGTTGCGAAGCCAGGTCTGAGCGAACTCGTCCTCATCGAAGCTGTCGACGGTCAACAGGTCGTAGTTCCACGAGTTGCAGGCCGACTGCGCCCCGGCCCACGGCTGCTGGTAATTGCAAAATAGATAGATATTCCCGCCATTTTCCTGGCGGGTACAAGGGCAAGCCGTGGGCTCATCGATGACGTCGTCGCAGTTGTCATCCGCGCCATTGCAGACGTCCGGGTTGCCCGGGAAGCGTTCGGGGTCGGCATCATCGCAGTCTCCGCCGCACTCCGCCACGCCATCGCCGTCCCCATCCATCTCGGAGGGCGGAATCACCTCATCACAATCATTGTCCAGGCCATCGCACAGCTCGGGGGCTCCCGGAAAGGTCAGCTCGTCCCGGTCATCGCAGTCGTCGCAGATGTTGAAGCCGTCGCCGTCGTCATCCTCACGATCGTCGGGCACGCCGTCGCAGTCATCATCGAGGCCGTTGCACTGCTCGGGGGCGCCGGGGAAGACCGTGTCGAGTCGGTCATTACAGTCCCCTTCACATTCGGACACGCCGTCGCCGTCGAGATCTCGTTCCAGCGGCCCAACCTGACCATCGCAGTCGTCGTCAAGGCCATTGCAGCGCTCCGGGGCGCCGGGGAAGATCTCCGAGTTGTCATCATCGCAGTCCTCACAGCCGACGAAGCCGTCGAGGTCCAGGTCAGCGGTGTCGTCAATGAGACCATTGCAGTCATCGTCCACCCCATTGCACCGCTCCCGAGCGAAGCGGTTGCGCAGGGGGTCATTGTCATCGCAGTCCCCGCCTCCGCATTCGAGCCGCAGGTCCGAGTCGCCGTCTTGGTCGCAGGGCAACACGTCGAAAAGGACGGGAATCAAGACCGAAATATCGGTGGCCGCGCTCTCACCATCGCGAGCCGCAAGCCGGGCTGTGTACGCACCTTGGGGCGCGTCGATGGGCACAACCACGCTCAGCTCGACGCGAACCACGTCGGAAAAGGGCCCGGGGGTCACCACGTCGGGCACCACCTGAAACCAGTTTTGCCCTTGTCCTTCCACTCGCAGGACCGGCAGTGTCGGCGTCGCCCCACCGTCTCGCAGGTCGACCAACGACAGCATCCGTCGCGAGGTCTGCGTGGGATAGAGCGCGCCAAAGTCCAAGACTTCCGGCTCGAAGAGGATGATTGCATCGCCGTCTTCGGGCCGCGCACAGGCAGCCGAGCTCAAGAGTGCGCCGGCGATCCAGCAATGAAGCAGCGGGCGCATAGGCAAGGACCGGGTCTGGAGGGACGGCGTCGTAGGGCGTAGCCAGGCTCTAGAATACGGGATCGGAGTGTGGGTCGGACGTCGTTCTGTCGCCATTCGGCAGAGCTGCGAGCCAGCTTACGGGGGTCCCGCGCTTCACAGCGCAAACACCCCCGACAGATCCAGACTCGCGCCCAGCGTGAACGAAGCCCGAAGTGCCGAGGTCTCGGGCACCCGGCCTTGGAAGACGAAAGTACCGCCGTACAAAGCTACATTCAGCCCTCGAAAGAGCGGCAGACCCAAGCGGCTGTCGAGCTTGCCCTTGAACCGAAGGTCCGACGCGTCTTGGTCAGGGGTGTTTCCATAGACGAAGGCATCAAGCTGGTGGGTGAACTTCAGAGATGTGCCTAGGGGCACGCTGAGCTGCGCCTCCACGCGACCGCCGAGCTCGGCCTGCTTGTCCGGGCGAGCCAAATCTTGGTTCACAAGCATGCCCAAACGCAAGGTTCGTAGCCAGCCTTTAGGGGTTGCCTGAAGGCCGAGTGTCAGGGAGAGATCCGCCTGGCGAGGCACTTCCACGCCGTCTGTGGGCTCGACGGGAGTCCACTCGCTGTCGAAGAGGCCTTCGCTGTAGGGACGAAAGGCAACGCCCGCCAACGCGGGGGTGGTCAGGCCCGGCAAGTTCACCGAGCTGGACAGCTTGACGTCGTCCGCGGTCTCCAGCACCTGATCGGCGGTGCGCAGTCGGGTGTAGTCGTGGCGTACGCGCACGTCCCAACCCACCCGCCGAGCCGCATAATCCAGGGCCAAGTCGGCGGACGTGCCAAGGGTGAAACTGGACGGGCTGGTCGCCAGTGTCTCGGGCACTTGGGCATAAGCCTCGTCGGCCACCCCCTGAAACCCCTCGATCCGCATGGACACCCCTCGGATCCGAGCGAGCCAGCGGGGGTCAGCTGGGCGCTTGTCTCGGCCGACCAGCTCCTCGATAAGCGTGTCTCCGTGCGCCTCGGAGAGCCTATGGACGGCAGCCATCGCGGCGGTGCGCAGGGTCTTCGGCGCCCCTTTGGGCCCGGTGAGCGGATGGTGGCCCGACCGGTCGAGCACACCGGGTGATCCCGCGCCCCGAAGCAACGGGTCGAGCACCGTCGATGCCCGCAGTCGGTCGGTCGTGACGATTCGGTAGACCTGATCCGGCTCAATGGC
>JBGCER010000001.1:0-6910 GCA_045106515.1 Myxococcota bacterium | reverse complement strand
TTGATTGCAGCGTCATCGTCGTTGCAGTCCACCTTGTCATCAAATCCGTCTTCGTCCAGATCTGCGGCGCCGCAACCAGTGAGGCAAATGGCGAGAACAGTCGCGAGTTTCAATACGTTCATAGAAGTCCTCCATCAGACGAGGCACTTCTAGCGACCGGTGTCGCGATGTCATCGTACGTACTTCTGACGACGAACCCACGGGCTCTGAGGACCGCGAGCCGCACCCAAGCAACCTAAAACCCGGCCAGCACCTCTACGTGGCGAATCGTATCTGAACGCAGCACTTCGCAACAAAGCCTAGCCATCCGACAACGGACCTGAACTCCGAAGCGAGCCACATTCAGTGGGTCATCACTTCAGGAGTGCACATGCTAGACGGAGCCCTAAACACACTCGCCCTATACGGCCATGATGTGGTTTTGTGGACGCTTATCGCGGCCAGCTTCATCACCGTGGTCGTCGCCATGGAGCGGTGGCTCACCGTCACCCGCGGCCGCACCAGCAACCGCACGCTGCGAGGCTTGACTCCCGCCCACGTGCCCTTGGACACCGACTCGCTCTCCCAACTCGACGAAGCAGACGGATTCGAAGGCCGGGTCGCGGTGGCGGGCCTCGAAGCGGGCCGAAAAGGAGGCACCAAGGCTGCCGAAGAAGCCATCGCCGCCCAGATGAGCGTCGAGACCGACCGTCTGGAGCGGGGCCTGGTGATCATCGGAACCGTTGGAAGCAACGCCCCATTCGTTGGTTTGCTCGGCACGGTTCTGGGCATTGTGCGCGCGTTCGAAGACCTGGGCCTCGACACATCCGAAGGTGCAGCGTCGGTCATGTCCGGCATCTCCGAAGCGCTGGTTGCGACGGCGATCGGGCTGCTGGTCGCCATCCCCGCTGTCGTGCTCTACAACTGGCTCAGCCGCCGAAACGAGCTGGTGCTTCAACGCCTGGAACAAGTAGGTCGCATCGTCCTGCTCCAGCTCACGGTCGAGCACAGCTCGCATCCCGGTGAGCCGCTCCGAGGAGCCGCGCCCCTCGAAGAGGTCGAGCCCCTTCCGGCCCCGCGCCTCGCGGGAGGTGCCTGATGGCGGCCAACCTTGGTGGACGCTCAAAGAAGGGCATTGTGGACATCAACATCACCCCCTTCGTCGACATTGTGCTGGTGGTGCTGATCATCTTCATGGTGACGAGCACGGTGGTCGCAGCCGAGCAGATCCCGGTCGATCTGCCAGACGCGGCAACCGGAGAGTCAAATGCGCCCACCTCACTGGCGCTGCTGATCAAAGACGATGGGGTGTTGTACCTAGACGGGAAGCAAACGACCGAGCCGGAAATCCGGCAAGCCATTCGGTCCGCGAAGTCCAACGACCCCGAGCTGGTGTGCCTCATTGGAGCAGACAGCACCATCGCCCATGGCGACGTCGTCCACCTCATCGATCTCGTGCGGCAAGAGGGTGTGGCTCGATTCGCATTGGATGTGGACCCGGTCGCGCTGCCGACCGCCGCGGCTGAACAGTGAGCGGTTCCCGCCCCAACTACTGGGCCGTCGCCATCGGTGCGTCCACAGTGCTGCACGGCGTCCTCGCCGCGGTCGCGCCCTTGCCACCGGACCCTCCCGCCGTTCGCGACTGGCACGACAGCGTCATGATCGAGATCCCCGAGCCACCGCCCCTGGAGGAGATCCCGCTCATTGTGGAGCCGCCCCCCGAGCCCGCGCCTCCAGCCCCGGCACCCGAAGTCATCCAGGCCGATGAACTGCCTGCGGTGGACCCGCCCGACAATGCACCGCCTCCCTCCCCTGACACCCCCCCGGACGCTGCTCCACCCGTACAGGGCCTCTCGGCCAGCTCCTTTGCCGAAGGCGCCAATACGGGCCTGACCGTGCGGGCTGGCACCACCTTGCGAGCGGCCGCCACCACCACATCGCTCGCCAAGCCCGTCGAACGCCCAGCCGCCGTCGGATGGTCCGACGTTCCCAAGCGTCCCCGCTGCCGCACCCCCGCCATCGTCGTGCCGCCCGCCGTCATCGAGCAAGGGCTGGAGGGTGAGGTGTACGTCCGCGTCGACATCGGCGCAGACGGGGCCGTCACCGAGGTGCGCGTCAGCCGTGGCCTCTCCCCCGAAGCGGACGCCAGCTGCGTTGCTGCTTGGTCCTCAGTCACCTGCAAGCCCGCACAGCGCGGCAAGGAGCCCATTGCCGTGATCAATATGCCCCATTCCTGCGTCTACAAGGCCGTCCGATGATCAGCCTCTTATCTCTACTTCTATCGATGAGCGCCGTGGCCCAGGACGAGCCACAGGAACCGGAGTTCGCAGCGACCGAGCTCACAGCTCCGGGCTTGCTTGAGTTGGTCGAGGCCACCTACCCACCCGCCGCCCAAGAGGCGGGACTGGAAGCGGTGGTCAAGCTTGAGATCGAGCTCGATGACACCGGTGCGGTGCTTCGGGCCGACGTCATCGAGCCCGTCGGACACGGCTTTGATGAGGCCGCCCAAGCCGCTGTGCTCGCCAGTCGCTTCTCCCCGGCTCGCGCCGGAGATCAGGCGGTCGGCGTGATCATCGCGTTCGAATACGTCTTCGAACTCGCTCCCCCCGAGGTGGTCGGCCCGGACACACTCGTCGGAGTGGTGAAGCAAAAGGGGACTAAGATCCTGCTCTCTGGAACAGAAGTTCGCGTGGAGTCTGGGGAGCAGCGGTTCACTGCCGTCACCGACGCCGAAGGCCGCTGGAGCCTGGCGGGCGTTCCGCCAGGACCGGCCACCGTCACCGCCGTCTTTCCCGGCCACGATGACGCTTCGGCCACCGTCGAGGTGCGCGCCGATGATGTGGCTGAGGTGTCGCTCTGGCTCCGAGCGCGGGACTACAACGACACCGTCGCTGTGGGCACCTATGAGCGCAGCCAGGAGGTCGTGGTCACCCGCCACAGCATCGGGATGAGGGAGGCCCGAGCCGTTCCCGGCACCTTGGGCGATCCCATCCGAGCGGTCCAGAACCTGCCCGGCGTCGCCAGGCCGGCCTTCGTCTCTGGCGATCTGATCATCCGCGGCGCGAACCCAGGAGATAGCCGCATTTTCATCGATGGCGTCGAGGTGCCCATCGTCTATCACCTGGGTGGTCTCCGATCGGTGATCCCCGCTGGCATGGTGGAGTCCATCGACTACCTGCCCGGCAGCTACCCCGTTCGCTACGGCCGCGGCGGCGGCGGTGTAGTCGACGTGCATACAACGGATGAGACGCCAGAAGACTGGGAGGTCAACTGGCGCACCGACCTCTTGGACACAGGGGTCGTGGCCAAGGGCCGCGTGGGCAAGGTCGGCGTGTCGATGGGCGTGAGACGCAGCTACATCGACGCCTTTCTGCCTCTGCTGCTGCCCAGCGACTCCGTCAGCGTCTCGCCGAGCTGGTTCGACTACCAGTTCAAGCTCACTGGGCTCGGCGATGGCCCCTGGCGCTGGTCCGTGTTTGCCTTCGGTCTCGAAGACCAGCTCAACATTACGTTCGGCGAGGATGCCGATGCCGCCGAAGGACCCAGCGCAGGCCTACAAGATGCGTTCGGTTCCCACCGGATTGTAGGCAGCTTCGAGCGAGACTTCGGCAAGAAGCTTCACCTGGACATCAAGCCGAGCTTCAGCTGGGACCGAGAGGACGCCGACGTGGGCTCCCTCTTCGAATTAAGTGAAGACAACCTCCGTTTTGGCCTCCGAACGAACCTAACCTGGACCCCCAGCAAACACCTACAGCTCGTGCCGGGCATCGACATGAGCGCCACCCGTTTCCAAGCACAAACCTTCCTGTCCGCTGCGCCCGGCGGAGGCGGCGGCCCCGGCGGTGGCCCGGCGGGTGGCGGTCAGCCCGGCGACGACAGCAGCATCGACGAGGACGAAGCCATCGACATCACCGACCAGGGGTGGATCCTGGCACCCGACGTGTTCTTGGAAGCACGCATACGCCCCATGAATGACCCCGATGCGCTCGTCTTCCAGCCCGGCATCCGCATGGTCACCAGCGCCGTGAGTGGAGGCCCCTTCCAGGTGGCCGCCGATCCACGCTTGGCGGCTCGTCTCCGGCTCCGCGAGGGCACCACGCTCAAAGGCGGCACCGGACTGCATCACCAACCGGTGCAGGACCGAGTGCTCGCCATCTCCGGCGACAAAGGCCTCGGCTTTGAGCGCACCTGGAGCAGCGAAGTCGGCATCGAGCAGAACTTGTGGGATCAGGGTTCATTCAGCGTCACCGCCTTCCACCGAGAGACCGAAAACCGCTTCGTGCAGAACCCGGCGTTTCGGGGCCTGGAAGATGACTCCTTCTTTGTGGCCCAAGGACGCGGAAGAGCGAATGGCGTCGAAGTGCTGCTCAGGAAAAACACCGTCGGGCCGGTTTCAGGATTTATCAGCTACACCCTCTCTAAGTCCGAACGCATGGACAATCCGGACCAGCCTGGGGCCGACTGGATTCCCTTCGACTTTGACCAGACCCACATCTTCACAGCCACGGGAACCTGGCGTCTTCCCTATGATCTGACGCTGAGCGGCCGATACCGCTACATCACGGGCAACCCCACCACGCCCTACACCAATGGCATCGTAGACCTGGACACTGGGCGGTACACCGGTGTGCTGTCTTCTACAGAAAACGGGGATCGGCTGTCGCCTTTCAGCGCCCTAGACCTGCGCGCCTCCAAACTGTGGACGTTCAAATCTTGGCAGCTCGAGGGCTACGTCGACCTGCTGAACGTGGTGAAGGGCAAGAACCCCGAAGGCCAGAACTGGGCCTACGACTTCTCTGAATCCACCACGGTCTCCGGACTCCCATTCATTCCGTCTGTCGGCGTTCAAGCCGATGTTCGATTCTGATCCGAAGGACGCCCTATGCCCACACGACCCCAGACTCTCTCGGCCATCTGTGTTGCCCTTCTGACCTGCGTCATCGGCGGGACCGCGTGTACGGGGGCCGACCTGCCGCAAGAGTCCAACTTGGACCGGCTCCGCATCTTGGCGGTTCGCGCCACGCCCGCCGAACCCTCGCCTGGCGACGAGGTCACGTTCGAAGCCCTCACGTTTGCCCCCGACGCCCACGCCGTAGGGCTGCTGTGGACGCTCTGTCAGAACCCGGCGGACTGCCCATCGACGGAGTTCCGCGAGAGCGCAGCGGCGCGAGTTCAGGCTGGAGAGGCGGACCTCGCCGCGGGGCTCTTCGGCGTACAACCTGGACCTACCCCCTCGTATCAGGTCCCAATTGGAGTCCTGGACCCCGTGCCAGAGCCCCAGAGGCGAGAGGGCATCGAGGTGAGCATCGGCATCTTGGGTGTCGATCTAGACGAGCCGTCCAGCACCGAAGAGTGGGGCCGAAAGGCCGTGCCGATCAGTGAAAGCGCGGCACCCAATCGCAATCCGGACCTCGATGGCATTACGGTCGACGGCGTGGAGCATGTGGTGGGCGATCCGATCCGAGTCAGCGCTGGCGAGGGTATCGACCTAGACACCCTGCCCGCCGATACCGCAGCACAGACCTACACCTACATCAACACGTCCGGAGAGACCGAAACCCGCGAGGAGGCACTTCAGATGTCCTGGTACAGCGATATCGGCACTATCAACATCGACGATGGTCCTGGCGGCGGACTCGGCAATGATGGCGAGGTGCAAGGGGACTGGATCGCCCCGGACGGCGCCGCTGAAGGCGTGCTCATCGCAGTGGTTCGCGATGGACGGGGTGGAACCGGATGGCTCTCGTTCGACGTGGTGGTGGAGTGAGCCACTCCGCCCCAAGAAGAATCCTCATTGTCGAGGATGACCCTCGTCTTGGGCCCATGCTCCGAGACTATCTTGAGGGCCAGGGCTTTCACGCCGAGCTAGAGACCCGCGGCGATCAGGCCGTGTCGCGAATCATCGCTACAAAACCCGATCTTGTGGTGCTCGACCTGATGCTGCCAGGCCTCGACGGAGTCGAAGTCTGCCAGCGGGTTCGCGGGTCCTTTAAGGGTCCCATTCTGATTCTGACCGCACGACGTGGAGACATCGACCACGTGGCTGGCCTGGAGGCCGGGGCCGACGACTATGTCGTTAAGCCCTGTAAACCGCGCGTATTGCTCGCTCGGGTCCGCGCTCTGCTACGCCGGGTGAAGCACGTCTCCTCCGACGACACAGGCTCGGCCTCTCGCCTACGATTTGCCGGATCCCTTCACATCGACCGCGCGCTGCGAGAGGTCCGGGTTCACGACGGCTTGGTGGACCTCACCTCCACCGAGTTCGACGTGCTGTGGCTGCTCGCCTCCCACACAGGACACGTGGTGAGTCGCGATGAGATGTACCTGGGTATCCGCGAAACCCCCTGGGATGGGATGGACCGTGGCATGGACATTCACATCTCGCGGATCCGATCCAAGCTGCGCTCCGCTGGGCTGGAGAGCCAAGCGATTAAGGGCGTTCGAGGTAAGGGGTACCAACTTGCGCTGGCTTCGGATTCCGGAGAGGCCTCATGAACCGACTCGCCATCCGAACGATCCTGTGGATGTTGGTCGCCATGCTGCTGCTGCTCGGCGTCGCGAGGTTCGCCTTCTACCAAGAGAAGACGCGCATTCAGTCCGAAGTCGTCTTGAGCATGCTCGACATGGGGCTGGGCGATGAACTGGCACTATTGGAGGCCGCCGCCCCCAATGAACGCACGTCGATGCTGCAGAACTTGCCCAGAGCCGTGCAACGAGACGCCGAGATCGTGCCCGTCAGCGCACTACCGGACGGCTTCTTCGACACCCTCAAACTCGACGATCGGCCCATCTGGCTACAGAACGGGATTGTTTGGGCCCAGATCGACCCACACCAGGCCCTGCGTTTTACCACCGTGGCTGCCATCGAACCCAGCGTGGCCGCGCGGGGCAGCATGCTCGCAGCGACCGTTCTGATCGTCTTGCTGACCAG